>CAZRIB010000194.1:0-7516 GCA_964600035.1 uncultured Ardenticatenaceae bacterium
TGGAATTGGCCGCCGCCGCCGCCATGACATGGGCGCTTCGCTGGGCGCTTCGCCCCACGGCGCAGGCGTGGTTATCGGCCATGCGCCAATGGGCACAAAGCCTCATCACTGGCTGGCAGATGCCATCCTTGAGCGACACATGGCAAACGATAACGGCCGTTTTCCAGCAGTTACCCACGCCCCCCACACTGACCCTGCCCACCGTTCAATGGGCTGTACTCATCGGGCTGGCATTTACCGGCTGGCTGCTGGCAAACCGCATTTTGCTTCAAGAAAATTTTCATGGAATGAGTGATGATTAAAGATAAAGGTCAGCGTTGCAGCTTGTCGGCTGACCGGCTAACTGGCTAAATAGTAGTACACGTAACCCGAAGTCCGTATACCGTTTTCCGACGAAGTTACCAGAGGCAGCGCACACGGATTACAAATTACAAATTACGAATTACGAATTACGAATTACAGAATACGGGTACTGGCCTCAATTTTTCACACTGGAGCGCATCAAATGACAGAGATTCTTTCCCTTGCCTTTGTTCTTATTGTTAGTGCAGTTCCGCTTATGGCATTGTTGGCGCTGCTGCCCTATTTACTACCCAACCGCACTGCACGCGCCCAACAAGTGTGGCACGGCCGTTCCGGACGCGCATTCTGGCTGGGGCTGGCTAATTTCATCTTTTTTGGCCTGTTGGCTGCCCTGTTTGCCCAAGGCGGCGACGCAGGCAGTTTGCTCAGTCTGCTCATTTTGCTCACGCTGGCCGCCTTTGCCTTCGTTGGTCTGGGGGGGCTGGTACGCCTGCTGCAAAGCCGTATCTTTGCCCAGGAAACCTTTGCTGCTTCCCTGAAAACGGCCGTACTCCTCACCCTGGCCTCATTCACCCCACTTATCGGCTGGTTTGTCCTCGCGCCCATTCTGCTTATCACCAGTCTGGGCACGGCACTGCTTGGCTGGCGGCAGCCCAAACAGCCCCCCATCCCGATGCCATAACCCATCAATCACTTTTCCCCAAACAGTCAGGCACGCTACAATAGCCCCATGCCTGAGCAAATAAGCGGTTCCGTAGAGCGAATCACCTTCTACAACCCAGAAAACGGCTACTCTGTCATTCGCCTTAAACCCGACAACCGGGGCATGCTCCCGTTCAAATATGCCAGCGGCCGCGATGCCCTCATCACCGTGGTCGGCAATCTGCCAGAGCTAAACCCCGGCGAGTGGGTCAAACTGACGGGTAAATGGACAGCACACAGCCAATACGGCCGTCAATTCACCGCCGAACAATGCGAACAATCCGTCCCCGCCACTGTGGAAGGCATCAAGCGGTATCTCGGCTCCGGTCTCATACGCGGCGTTGGCCCAGTCATGGCAGAACGCATCGTCAATAAATTTGGCCTGGACACACTGGAAATCATCGACCAGCAGCCAGAACGTCTAAAAGATGTGCTGGGCATCGGCAAAAAACGGGTTCACCAAATTACCAAAGCATGGGCAGAACAGCGCGCCATCAAAGATGTCATGCTTTTTTTGCAGTCACATGGCGTTTCCACATCTTTGGCGGTCAAAATTTACAAACAATATGGCGATGATGCCCTAAGCGTGGTGCAAAACACACCGTATAAAATGGTGCAGGATATTCACGGCATCGGTTTCAAAACGGCCGACAAAATTGCCCAGGCCTTAGGTCTTGCCCCCGATGACCCAGGCCGCATTGAAGCCGGCATTGCCTATACCCTCAACCGCATGGCCGAAGACGGCCACGTCTACATGCCGCAAGAAACATTGGAACCAGAGGCCGCCGAAATTTTGGGCGTGCCCACTGAAAAAATCACGCACGTGATAGACCAGTTAGAAAGTGACGACTTTATCAAGCGAGAGAAAATTCAGTATTCGGTAAGCAGTGATCAGTCAGCAGTGATTCAATCTCCAATCCCCAATCTCCAATCTCCCGTTTTGCGCGAGGAACAAGCCGTTTATCTGACCCCGCTCTATTATTCAGAAATCGGCGTGACAAACCGTGTCAAGCGCATGATAGCCCACCCCACCAGCCGTCTGGCCTCTATCAACAAGCAGCTAACAACAGCCAATCTCCAATCCCTGCTCTCTAACCTCAAGACGGCCGTTTCGCTTGCACCCCAGCAAATAGAAGCCATTACCACAGCCATTCAAAACAAAGTCACCATTCTGACTGGTGGCCCGGGCACAGGCAAAACGACCACAATGCGCACGCTGCTCGATTTGCTTGACCGTTATCGCCACACCTATGCCCTGGCCTCGCCAACGGGACGGGCGGCCAAGCGGCTGGCAGAAGCAACTGGCCGTGAAGCCAAAACCATCCACCGCCTGCTGGAATTTAATCCGGGCGAGGGGTTTGGCCGCCATGAAAACAACCCGATTGATGCGGATTTGGTGGTGATTGACGAAGCCTCTATGCTGGATTTGGTGCTGGCCAATAATTTGCTGAAGGCCATTGGGCCAGACAGCCACCTGCTGTTGGTGGGTGATATTGACCAACTGCCCAGTGTGGGCGCGGGGGATGTACTGGGCGATTTGATTGATTCGGGGGTTACGGCCGTTGTCCGGCTCACCACCATTTTCCGCCAGGCTGAAAATTCACTCATCATTCGCAATGCCCACCGCATTAACCAGGGGCTGATGCCGGAAACCCCGCCCGATGCCACCGACTTTTTTCTGTTTGTTAAACAAGACCCGGCTGAAGCGGCGGATTTGCTGGTGGACATTGTAAAGCGGCGCGCACCGGCCAAGTTTGGCTTTGACCCGTTTGACGATATTCAGGTGCTGTCGCCGATGTATAACGGCCGTATCGGGGTTGCCGCCCTGAACGAACAGTTACAGGCCACCTTAAACCCGCCGGGCAAAAAAGCAGAACGCCGTCTAGGTGGCCGCGTTTTTCGGGTGGGTGACAAAGTGATGCAAACAGCCAACAATTACGATAAAAATGTCTACAATGGCGATATTGGGCGGGTAACGGCCGTAGACCCCGTTGCCCAGACCCTCACCGTCAACATAGATGGCGCACCCGTTGTATACGACTTTTTAGAAGCAGATGAGCTGGTACACGCCTATGCCATTTCTGTACACAAAAGCCAGGGAGCAGAATACCCTTGTGTGGTCATGCCGGTGATGACGCAGCATTACATGATGCTGCAGCGCAATTTGCTGTACACGGCCGTTACCCGCGCCAAAAAAGTCGTTATTCTGGTAGGCACACGCCGCGCCATTGCCATTGCCGTAAAAAACAACAAAACCACCCAGCGCCACACCGCCCTGGACTGGCGGCTGCAGCAATAGCATACTTCCAAAACTGAGATTGGGGATTGGAGATTAGAGATTAGAGACCGGTGCAATCTCTAATCTCCAATCTCTAATCTCCCGTAAGCCTTAACTACCCATGACTCAATTACAACGACGGTTTTTGATTGTATTCACCACTGCCATGCTGTTGGCAATCACATGCAATATCAGCCCCTACCTGCGCGGGCCGCAGGATTGGCGGTGGGCCTATGCTATTCCCGGCCAACCCTGGCGGCTGCTTATCCCCGGCGGCGTGCTGGCTGCTTATCTTGCTTTTGGGTTGTGGGCTGCCCGCCGTCTTGACCAACCGGAAATACCCCGCCGTCGTGTTGTGGCTTACCTGGTGGTGTTGTGGCTCTTTGTGCCGCTGATACAAACGGCCGTTCTCACCGTCAACTCTCCAAACGTCATACAGCAGCTCTTCTATCGCACCATCTCTGTAGAAGGGAGTGGTGTGTACACGGTCGGCAGCACCATCACCAACCTGGATACATTTCTGAACAATTACCCGGCCCTCATGCCAACCTTCCCCGTACACCCCCAACGTTACCCACCCGGCCTGCCTGCTGCCTTTTACGCCGCCCGCCGCCTGCTGGAAAATTTCCCGTCATTCAGCGACACCATTGCCAATAAACTGCGCCTGTACCAATGTCAGGATTTCAACCTGATGCGGCTCTCTAATGCCACTATCGCATCAGCCATGCTGCAAATGGTGCTCCCCCTGGTTACCGGATTTATTGTGTTTCCACTCTACGGCTTGGCCAGGCTGGTGGGCAACCGCCGCATTGCTGTCTGGACAGTCTTTCTTTACCCCATCATTCCGTCCTTTGCCATGTGGAGTGGCCGCTGGGATCAGTTTTACCCGCTGCTCACCGTTACGTCCTGGTTTTTACTCGCCTGGGCGCTGTACCGGGCACATCATTGGGCAGCCTTTGCCGGTGGGTTGGTTCTGGCGCTGGCAACTATGTTGACTTTTGGTATGGTGGCAATGCTGCTGCCAATGGGCTTGTGGGCGCTGCTTTGGTTGTGGCTGGCTGTGCGTAACGGCCGTTCTCCCTGGCCTCCACTGGCAGATGGCCTACTCTTTGGGCTGGGGCTGACGCTGCCCTGGCTGCTTTACAACACACGCTACGCATCCGGTCTGGGTGACATCTGGGCTGTGTCAATGAGCTACCACCTGGGGCTGGCACGCAGTTATTGGGTGTGGCTATTTTATCATCTGTATGATTTCGGCCTGTTTTTGGGTGTGCCGCTGGCTGTTTTGTTTGTGCTGGCTGTGTGGCAAGGGGTTAAACAGTGGCGGCAGAGTGGTTGGGCTGGTTTACGGCCGTTTCTCTTTCCCGTCACCTTTGGCACCAGCCTGCTGTTACTGGATTTGTCCGGTACGTCTCGGGGCGAGGTGGCACGGGTGTGGCTCTTTCTCACGCCATTTGCTGTGTTAACGGCCGTTTTTGCCCTGGCCTCCGCTGAGAAAAAACGCCAGACTTCCAACCTGGCTGTGGTCGCTGTGCTGCTCAGCATCCAGCTGCTCCTGTTCACAGCCTTTTTACGGGTGGTTACAACCGGCGTCCCTGACCTGCCTGTTTATGAACGACAATTTACGCTGCCGAAAACGGCCGTTCCCCTGCCGGATGTCCGTTTTGGTAATGAGATTATGCTGGTTGGCTGGAGCGGTCTGGAAGAAACGGCCGTTGCTGCCGGTGGCACCATTCACTACACCCTCTACTGGCAAGCCAACACACCCATTCAACGCCCCTACACCGTTTTTAACCACCTGCTCAATGCCAACGGCGACATCATTGCCCAACAAGACAACATGCCCCGCCACAACCAATGGCCTACCACCTGCTGGCAGCCCGGCGAAATCATTCCAGACCCCTACACCATGACACTGCCCCCCGATTTACCGACCGGCACATACCGGCTGGAAGTTGGCCTTTACTGGCTGGAAACAGGCGAACGATTACCCATTATGCTGCCTGACGGCGAAACGGCCGATTCCTTCCCGCTCAGCACTATCACCTCAAAATGAGTGTACCGTCTCAGAAATAGATTGGAGCAATCCGTATCCCTACCTGACAAGCACACAAAGATGGTAAAATCGGGTTAAATTTCACAAAAGACACCACCGACTGTGCCGACCACCATGAATGAAAATGTGGCAAGTGACAAGAGCAGCTTCGTAATTCGTAATTCATAATTCGTAATTCTCAAAGGAACAAACAGTTATGGAAGTTCAATTTGCCGTTGCCAAAGTGAGTAAATACGCCTCCAGCGAAAGCGGTGACACCCTGGAAATGATAGAACGCCCCAACGGCGGGCTGTCCCTTGTTTTGGTAGACGGCCAGCGCAGTGGCAAATCGGCCAAAGCCATCAGCAACATGGTGGCACGCAAAGCCATCCAACTGCTGGCCGAAGGGGTGCGGGATGGGGCAGCCGCCCGTGCCGCGCATGACTATCTCTATACCCATCGCCGGGGCAAAGTAAGTGCAACGCTCAACATCCTCTCGATTGATACCTTCACGAAAACGTTTGTCATTTCGCGCAACAATGATGCGCCGGTCATTGTTCATACGGCCGAAAATGGCCTTTATTTGCTGGATGAACCGTCAGAAAGAGTGGGGTTTCACCGGTTGACCAAACCGGTTATTACGGAAATACCTATTGCCCTCGGCACAGTTATTGTGGTGTTTACAGATGGCTTGCGGCATGCGGGCAGTTTGCATGGTGATGGGCATTATGAACCGGAAACGGCCGTTGCCCGTTTACTCGCCAGCCACATTTGCGACGCCCAAACCATTGCCAACACCCTGTTAAAAGAAGCCCTTGCCAAAGATAACGGCCGTCCCCGAGACGATATTAGTGTGGTCGTTGTCTCCGTAAATGAAAACATGGAAGAGGGGGATATTCGCCGGCTAAACGGCCGTATTGCAATGGGTTATGGCAGATAAAACAACCCCGTCTCCAGCCCTCCCCAAAATTGCCATTGTCGGCCCCTGCTCCTCCGGCAAATCCACATTAGGCAAACGTCTCAAAGCACTAGGCTTCCCCGTGCGCCAACCCGCCCAGGAACATTCCTACGTCGCCAATATGTGGCAGCGGCTTTCCAAGCCAGACATACTCATCTATCTGGATGTCAGCTACAAACATGCCCGCCTGCGCCGCCCTCACATCGACGGCGGCACAAACCGGCTGGCAGAACAAAATGAGCGCCTGGCACACGCCCGCGCTCATTGTGATTTTTATATAGATACCAGCGGCAAAACACCGGATGAAGTGTATACGGCCGTTGCCCAATTTCTGGACCAACACGGCTTCATGCCCAAACCGGACTCAACTTCGTCCAAATAACCGCCCCAGCATACCCGTTGTTCCCGTCTGCTTTTTAATACGCTCCTCAACCTGCCGTGCAGCCGGAAAATCCCGCAGCTGCAAAGCCTGTTGATTACAGCGCCAAGCCTCCTCCCAATCCCCTTTTTCCATAAAAATCAGACTCATCTTGTGCCACAACACGGGGTTTGCCTTGTCAAAATGAACAGCCTCTTTATATTTTTGCAAGGCTTCATTCAGCCGCCCCATGCGCAGCAAGAAATCACCTTGCCCGACACGTAGTCGCATTTTTTGTGGCACAGCCGCCGCCGACTGCGCGGCCTGCCCATACCAATGCATTGTTTTTTCAATATCTCTTTTTGCCTCCCAATAAGCAATTTCGGCCAAATCAAGGCGAAAATGATTGGCAGTTTGCCCCCGTAAATAATTCAAAACCAGACGCGCATCGTCGATACGGCCGTTATACACATAAATCAACGCCTCAATAAAATTAATATCCACACTATCAGGCTCCAAGGCCTGCGCCTGCTCCAACCAATGCATCGCCGCATCCAGCCCCATAGAATCATATGACCCATCAGCCTCTTGTGACGCAGCGACCAAAATATACGCCAGCGCCGCCATTGCATACGGCCGTGACTGCCCCGAAAGCGCCGTACGCAGCGCACCGGCCAACTGCTTACCATCCCCCCTGGAATCATCCGCCTTTTCCAGGGCAACATCATAAGCATGCTTTCCCTGCGCTGTTGCTCGTTCTTCCTGCGGCCAGGCAATTTTTTCCACCGAAGCCAAAATGCGTTTCACCAACGTGCTGCCCATACAAATACCCTCATAAAAAATATGTAACTGTACAGCCTCTCTAGCTGTGGCCGGTGTCCT
>CAZRIB010000195.1:0-4258 GCA_964600035.1 uncultured Ardenticatenaceae bacterium
ATTTGTGGCTTTTTTGGGAGCAGTTAAGTAGTTATCCCAAACGTTATCCCAAGTTTATCCCAAATATCCCAAATTTATCCCAAATTTTGTTTGGGATAAGTTGGATAAAGAAAGAAATAATTCCTAAAAACAGCCTCTTGACGGGTGTTTTACTGGTATAATGCTCGCGACGTACGCTTTTGTTGGCACTTTTGACATTAGGGCAAAAATGGATTGCCGTTAAAAATAGACCCATGACCCTCACACAGCAATTTTTGATCGTTACTTTTCTTCCGCTTACCTTTTTAGGTTTGGCCGTGTATTTGTGGCGGCAAAAAACGCAAAGGCAGGTGTTGGCGACGCACTGGATTTTGACGTTGATAGCGGCGGCTGTGTGGGCGAGCAGTGTGCTGCGGTATTATGGCGGTGTGACGATGCCGCTGGTGCTGACGTATAACTGGGCGATTATTGGCCGGTATGCGTTTGTGATAACGGCCGTTCTCGTACTCATGACGACAATTCGGTATTTAACCGTGCCGCGCCAACAAAGCCAGCTTGCCGTGGGATTGTCTGCCTTTTTAGCCCTTTTAGCGGTAGGGACAGACCCGGAAATATGGCCGGGCCTGATTGGCACGTTGACAATTGCGGATCAACCTATCCGTCAATTTGATTTATGGGCAGCCATTTGGATAACCAGTTGGCTGCTGCCTGTTTTGGGGGCCTGGCTGTTGACGCAGCAGGTGAATGCCAGATTGACCCGTTCTCTTTACCGGAACCAGATTCATTACTGGCTGCTGGTTTTGACACTGTTTTTCTTTGGCGGTGTGTTGAATTCTATCCATGACCCGGGCAGCCCGGTTTGGCATGAAATTGCGATATTGGTGGTTATTGTTACGGCCGTTGTCGGCACATACACCCTCACCAACACCCAACTGCCCGATTTGCAGTTGGCGGCCCGGCGGCTGCTCAGCCAACTTTCGGGCACACTCATTATCTTTGGCCTTACCTGGCTGGCATTGTTTGCCATTGTGCAAATTGTGGCCAATTTACCACCCAACACAAGCCCCAGCTTAATTTTGATTTTGGCAGCGGCACTGTTTGCCGGTTTATTTACGTTGATTTTTCAGCGTGTAACAGCGTTTACCCGCCGGTTGTTTTTGCCAGTTGAACAGCACCAGGAATTGGCTGTATCCGAATTTATGGATGCACTGGGCGGGGTGCTGTCGCCTGAGCAGGTGGGGGCGTTATTTTTGCAAATGGTTGAGGCGACCTTTGAGGTTGATAATGCCGGTTTGTTTGTGGTAGAAGATGCACCGGGTGGGCAGTTGGTGTTACGGCCGTTAGCCATCACCGGCAGCCAACCCTCAGAAACCATCGATTTTGCTGAAGACAGCCCATTTACCCAATACCTGAGAGAAAACCAGCAGCCGCTTGTGCAGTTTGACATTGAATCGCTGCGTTATTTTGCGCCCATGCCAGAGCGGGAAAAAGAACGGCTGGAGCGTTGGCAGCGCGTGCTTTATGTGCCCATGCACATGGGCGAACGGCTGGTTGCCGTGCTGATGCTGGGGGCCAAGTATACGGGCGAGCCGTATGACCGCCGGGATTTTGATGAAGTTCAGCAGCTTTGCCAGCAGGTGATGCCCTGGCTGATTCAGGCGCAAAACCAGGCACACTTGCAGCGGTTGAATGATTTTGCCTTTAGCCAAAATCAGCAGCTTGCCCGGGAACACCAGCATTTGCGCCATTTGGCCGATCTGTATGGGCATTTTATCCGTTTGATTACGCCAGATTTGAGACGGCCGTTTGCCAACATCGAACAAAGCCTGCACCAGCTAAGACAGCACAGTCAAAACGGCACAGAAGCCATCACTGGAGAATTGACAGCCCAGGTAGATGCACTAAAAGCCCCGATAGACAGCCTCATCCATATGTCATCACGCATCCTTGTGCGCGACAAATTCCATTTTGAGCCAGTAAGGATTGATGAATTAGCCCAACAAGAGATTCGCAACTTGCGGACGATGGCCGAAGCGCGGCGGGTGCGGGTGACCCTGGAAACAAGCTCCGCTTTGCCAATGGTTTATGGTGATGGGGCACAATTGCAGGATGCTATCCATCACCTGCTGCATAATGCCATAAAATTCAACAAAATTGGGGGAACGGTGCAGGTAGAGTGTGGGGTGTTGGGGGCTGATGTCTATTTGCGGGTGATGGATACAGGGGTGGGGATTCCTGATGAGCGGTTGAAGCATGTCTGGGATGGGGTAACCCAGCTTCGCGGTACGGGAACGCGCCGTGTGCCCGGTGTGGGGATGGCACTGGTGCATTTTATTGTGTCGGCGCATGGCGGGCATGTGGATGCCGAAAGCAAGTATGGTTCTGGTTCGGTTTTTTCTATGTATCTGCCGATGATTATGGATGATGAGGCGGAAGGTGGACGCCTGGCCGGGTAGCCGGGTGTTTTTGCGGCGATAGATATGCGTTTTTCAACGCCTCTTGCGCTTTTGCTGCTGCTTTTTGTGCCTTATTTTGTGTGGCTGGGACGGCCGTTAACGGCCGTAACCCGGTCAAAATGGCGGCAGTGGGCCAGCCTGTCCGTCCGTTTGCTGATTTTGCTGCTGCTGACGCTCAGTTTGGCCGGCGCACAAATGGTGCAGGCGGCAGATGAACTGGCTGTTATTTTCCTCGTTGATGCTTCCGATTCCATCTCCCCCAATCAGGCTGAGCAGGCTGAGCAATTTGTCAGAGAAACAATTAGCCAATTGACGGTTAACGACCAGGCGGCTGTGATTGTTTTTGGCGGCAATGCCTTGGTGGAACGGCCGTTATCCGGTTTAGCAGAACTTGCCCCCATCACCACCGTTCCCCAAACCCTGCAAACCGACCTCGCCGAAGCCATTCGCCTGGGGTTGGCCTTATTCCCACCCGGCAGTGCCCGCCGTCTGGTCATATTGAGCGATGGTGCTGTGACCACCGGCGATACCCTGGAAGCTGCCCGTCTGGCCGCTGCCTCCGGCGTGCAAATTGATTACCTTCCCCTGACTGGCGGCCGTGTTGGTAACGAAGTCATGGTAACCAATGTAGACGCGCCAACCCGTGTTGTAGAGGGCGAGACATTTTCTATCGACATTACAGTAGAAAGCACCGCCAACACGACCGCCACCCTGCGGGTTCTGGCTGGCGGCGAAATTGTCTACCAGGAACAGGTTACCCTTTCCGCTGGCACAAACAATTTCCGCGTTCGTCTAAGGGCATCTGCCCAGGAATTTGCCCGTTATCAAGTGCAAATTGAACCGGCACAGGACACCTTTTTCCAAAACAACCAACTGGCTGCCTTTACCGAAATTGTAGGGCCGCCGCGCATCTTGCTTGTGACAAACGACGACATAGAACAGGTAGATGAGTCACCCCAACTGCGGCTGGCCCTTGCAGCGACCGGTTTGGATGTTGATGTGGTAACACCTGCGGCCATGCCAGCGAGCCTGGGTGAGTTGAGCAGCTACGCTACGGTCGTCATGGTCAACATTAACGCCAAGAATCTGTCGCCCGGCAAAATGACCCTTCTGCAAAGCTTTGTGCGTGATTGGGGCGGTGGGCTGGTTGTGGTTGGCGGGCCAGAAAGTTATGGCATGGGGGGATATTTCCGCACGCCGCTGGAAGAGACGCTGCCGGTTGATATGCAAATTCAAGACCAGCAGCGCTTTCCGTCGGTGAGTATCGTTATTGTTATTGATCGCTCTGGCAGCATGGGGGCGCAGGAGGGGGGTGTTACCAAGATTCAATTGGCGGCTGAGGGTGCTGTGCGGGTTGTGGAATTGCTGAATGATTTTGATGAAATCACGGTGATTCCTGTGGATACTGCACCGGATAATCCAATTGGGCCGATTTCGGCCAGTCAGCGGGAGGAGGCCATTGGGCTGATCCGGCAGATTGGGGCGGGCGGCGGCGGTATTTATGTGCGAACTGGTCTGGAAGCGGCGGCAGAGGCGTTGGCTGGCAGCCCAAATCAGGTGAAGCATATTATTTTGCTGGCAGATGGCGCAGATTCGGAGCAGAAGGAGGGGGTGCCTGAGCTGGTAGATGCGTTGGTGGCGGATGGGGTGACGGTTACGACGGTGAGTATTGGTGATGGACCGGATGTGCCCTGGCTGCGGCAGGTGGCGGAACAGGGAAACGGCCGTTTTCATTTTACTGACCGTGCCGCCAATTTACCCCAAATTTTTACGCAGGAAACAACAAATATCCAGCGAAGTTACTTAATTGAAGAACGCTTTTT
>CAZRIB010000195.1:4358-7511 GCA_964600035.1 uncultured Ardenticatenaceae bacterium
TATGTGGGAACCAGCCCCAAGGCAACGGCGCAGGTGATTTTGGAAACGCATATGGGAGACCCGCTGCTGGCTGCCTGGCAGTATGGCCTGGGGCGAGCGGTGGCCTGGACTTCTGATGCGACAGGGCGCTGGGGGCAGGATTGGGTGCAGTGGGATGGCTTCCCGGTTTTTTGGACGCAGCTTGTGCGCTGGACGATTAGTGAGGGGCGGGATTCGGCGGTGGAAACGGCCGTAACCTATGAAAATGAACAGGCGCGGCTTGTGGTTGATGCCCGCAGTACTGACAATCAATTTTTGAATGGCCTGGAAATGACAGCCAATGTGGTGCGTCCAGATGGCGTGGTGGAGCAAATTGCGCTGCCCCAGGTTGCGCCCGGTCAATATGAGGCCGCATTTACCCCGAACAGCGAGGGGGCTTACTTTATTCGGGTCACGGGCAAAGCCCAGGGCGAGGATGAGGTTGTGGTTGGTCAAACGACTGGCTGGGTGCTGGGGTATTCGCCAGAGTACCAGATATTGGAACCCAACACGGCTTTGTTGGCGCAGGTGGCGGAGTTGACAAACGGCCGTAATTTGGCCGAGTGGGAGGGGGATACTTCTCAGGCCGTTCTTGCCCATTCTCTGGACAGTTTGCCAACGACGCGGCCTGTCTGGCATTGGCTGACCCTGGTGGCCGTTATGTTGCTGCCGGTGGATATTGCATTGCGCCGTTTGATTATTACAAAACGGGATTGGGAGCGGGCATGGGAAAGGGTATTCGGCCGTTTTCGTCAACAACCTGTGGCCGTAGAAAGAACCGAGCAGGTGAGCCGGTTGTTTGAAGCCAAAAAACGGGCATTAAGCGAGCAGCCGGAACAAAGCCATGTGCCACTTTCACAAAAAGCGGTTCAAGAGCCACAAGAAAAGCCATCCTTTGTGACACAGGAACGGCCGTCCGAAAAGACACAACCTTCTGCAACGCCGCCAAAACAGTCTAAAGCATCGCCCGGTGCATCCGGTTCATTGGCATCCCGTTTGCTGGCCAAGAAAAGGGAACAGCAGCCAGACAAAGACGAATAACTGCCTGTCGGTAATTTTGTATTCTCCACTTTGTGTACTGTTCGATTAGTACACAAGTACAGCCCCAATTGTCCTATTGAGCCAGTAGGTTTCCTGTTCGATACTATTAATGTATTGGCTGACAACATGTATTTTGCAACATTGAAATCGCTTGGCAGAAGTGGGCGTTGTCACTAGTAGTTCAAAGGAGTGTGCAAGATGAAACGTCTACTTACGGTTTTTGTGTTGCTGTTGGCGTTTTTGGCTGTCGTTGGCGTGGCTACGCCAGCGGCAGAAACAGTCGCGGTTATTGTTCAAGCAGATAGTGTGGAAACGGCCGTTGCGCTGGTTAACGAATATGGTGGTCAAGTTCATGAGCAGCTAGCCATCATTAATGCTGTTTCTGCAGAATTCCCCGTTTACGCATTAGAGAACATTAGTAAAGACGGCCGTGTAGCTGGCATCTATGAAGATGTCAATGTCATGGCTTCTGGTCGTGATGATAAACATGATTCAGACCGGCATGACTCAGATAGAGATGATGATAAACCTAAGCGGCCTAACCGGCGTGTTCCCGATGTGAATTTCCCACAAGTAATGGGTGTTGATGCAGCCTGGGAAGCCGGTTATACGGGTGAAGGCGTTACTGTCGCCCTGGTAGACTCAGGTATCAATCGTATGTCATGGAATCGTGGCCGTATTGTGGCACGTTATGACGCGCTCGATAATGGAACCCGTTGGCGTGACCCCTATGGGCATGGCACGATGATGGCTGGTTTGATAGCCAATAACAAACAGGATTCCAACGGTTATGTGGGTATTGCCCCTGAAGTCGATTTAGTTGATGTGCGTGCTCTGGATAAAGAAGGGAAGGGGACATACTCAGACATAATCGAAGCCCTGGACTGGATTTTGGCTAATCATGAAGAATATGACATTGATGTTGTGAACCTTTCAATTGTCAGTGGCATTAGCAGTCCTTATTGGGCTGATCCATTGGATATGGCAGTTGAAGCTTTGTGGGATGAAGGCATTGTTGTGGTTGCTGCCGCTGGGAACCTGGGGCCTGACCCGCTGACGATTGCTGCCCCTGGCAATGACCCGTATGTTATTACAGTTGGTGCGTTTACGGACAACTTTACGCCTGCTGATGAAAGTGATGATTATGTAACCCCCTTTAGCTCAGCTGGTCCTACTGAGACCGGTTTTGTAAAACCAGATGTGATTGCTCCTGGCGCACATATGCTGACTGAGGTTTCTCCTGTTACTTATTGGGCACGTGAGCATAAAGATAATCGTGTGAAGGGGCATTTTTATGAAACCGCAGGCACGTCATCGGCAACGGCCGTGACGACAGGTGTCGTGGCGCTCATGCTCGATGCCAACCCGGATATGACCCCCAATGAGGTAAAGTATGCTTTGATGAACAGTGCCCGTCCGGCTGTGTATGAAGATGGCACATTGGCCTGGAGTATTTTCCAACAAGGTGCTGGGCGTGTTTGGGCGGAAACGGCCGTGCTCAACCCACCACAAGGCGAAGCCAACACAGGCATGGTCATTGGCGAACCTTACGTTGGCCCAGTCGTTTATCGTGACGACCAATTCATAATAGTCGATGAAAACGGCGATCCCCTCGCAGATGCAAGCGCCTACTCATGGGCCGGAGCTTACTCATGGGCCGGAGCTTACTCGTGGGCAGGGGCCTACTCATGGGCCGGAGCTTACTCATGGGCAGGAGCCTACTCATGGGCCGGGGCTTACTCATGGGCAGGTTCAACTGATTGGCAACCTTTAGAAAATGGTGCTGCCTGGCAAAGTGGTTACTCCTGGGCCGGGGCTTACTCATGGGCTGGGGCTTACTCATGGGCAGGAGCCTACTCATGGGCCGGGGCTTACTCATGGGCTGGGGCTTACTCATGGGCTGGCCTAGTTGATTTTGCTGAATAACTGAGAATCATCATACAATTTTAACTTTTGTCCCCATGATGTCCTATAGGCCTCATGGGGACATTTGTTTATGATGAATAGACTTGTGTGTTTATTTTATACATAATCTCATGTACTCTAGTTTCCGCTAACTGGTATTTGACATTTTAGACAAATTATGCATATGTC
>CAZRIB010000196.1:0-7499 GCA_964600035.1 uncultured Ardenticatenaceae bacterium
TAAATAGTAGACTCAAGAATGGTAAGCGTTCAGTTGGTCAGCTAGTACCCGTAATCCGTATTCCGTAATCCGTAATCCGTATTTCGTAATTCGTAATTCGTAATTCGTAATCCGTGTGTTCTACCTCTGGTAACTTCGTTGGAAAACGGTATACGGACTTCGGGTTACGTGTTCTATTCTCCGTGTAACTCGGTGTTCCATCTGAACGGATACGTTTTTTGTATGTTCTGTATCGCTACGAATTTTTTTATTTGGCAGATAACTGTTCATGTCACTTTTACTAACCAGTTTGCAAAACAGCCGCATTAAGCGTGTCATAAAGCTGGGGAGCCGTCGCCAGCGAGAGGCCGAGCAGTTGACGGTGGTGGAAGGAGTACGAGAAGTAAGCCGTGCTTTGTTGGCAGGCATTGTTCCGGTGGAGGCTTTTGTTTGCCCTGAGTTAGTGGCCGGAAATGAAGAAGCTGAAACGGCCGTTACCAAATTACAGCAGCTTTGTGATGAGAAAAAAACAAAACTATTTACGGTGACACCGGAACTGTTCCAAAAAATGGCGTATCGCGGAGAAAGTGGGGGGCTGTTATTGGTCATTCCCTTTTTTGCCCGCAGCTTAACAGAACTACCTGACGTGACAAACCCGTTTTACGTGGTGGTGGCTGGTGGCGAAAAACCGGGCAACATTGGCGCCATTTTGCGTACAGCAGATGCGGCTGGCATTACTGGTTTGATTGTCACGTCTGCGCCGGATGAACCGGCGACGGATGTACACAACCCAAATGTGATTCGGGCGAGTTTGGGAGCGGCTTTTACTGTGCCTATTGCAGTGGCGCAGGATGAAACGGCCGTTTCCTGGCTGGCGGCACAATCTGTAGAAGTTGTCGCGGCTGTGCCTGATGCTGGCGTAGGGTATACGGCCGTTCATTACAACAAACCCGTTGCCATCGTTCTTGGCAGTGAAGCATGGGGACTAAACCAAAAATGGCTGCAAGCCGCCACGACACACGTTTCTATCCCAATGCGAGGCATAGTAGACAGCTTAAACCTTTCTGTTTCAGCTGCTTTAATGATGTATGAAGTTGTTCGTCAACGAGAATCCTTACAAGATAAGTAGGCACGAATGCGGATTGCAATCTTTTCAGACATACACGGAAACGTCATTTCATTAAAAGCAGTTCTTGCTCACATTGAAAAGGCGCAAATTGACAAACTTATCTGTTTGGGCGATGTGGCAACAATGGGGCCAAGACCCAAAGAAACCGTTTCCCTGCTCCGCCAGTTAGAATGCACATTTATTATGGGCAACCACGATGAATATGTTCTGGATCCAGAAGTGGGTCGAAGCTACATGGACGCTGAGTGGTTTGTCCGTACCATTCGTTGGGGGCAGTCGCAGTTATCAGAGGACGACTTGGCATTTATTCGCGCCTTTTTGCCCTTTTGTGAATTTAAGCTGCCAAATGGCGACACAATGTTGTGCTATCACGGCTCCCCTAAATCTAACACGGATATTTTACTCCCCATGACCCCGCCTACTTCTGTAGATAATTTGATTGGCTACCATCCGGCCCGTATCATGGTGGGGGGGCACACACATATTCAAATGATGCGCCAGCATAAGGGGAAATTACTGATAAACGCAGGCAGTGTGGGGATGCCCTTTGAGCAAGCGCTGTTTATCCATGCGCCTCGTTTGCTGCCTTGGGCAGAGTATGTCATTGTCCATGCTGACGAGGAAAAGGTGTCAGCCGAACTGGTTCGCGTGCCGATTGATTTGGCCGCGGTTAAGGAATCTGCATTAACCAGCACGCATCCAGAAAAAGAAGAATGGGCGGGGAACTGGATGTCTCCAAGCGAGATTCGTTAGCGCGTTTTTGTTGCCTTTTGTTGTCGTTTCAATGTATATATTAAGTATGGCTGAAACACGGCAGTTGTTCCCACAAAACGGCCGTATTCAAAATTAGTCATTTATTCAAACAGGAGCGATTAAAATGTCCAATAAATCAGTAAAAGTCGCGGTGACAGGCGCGGCTGGTCAAATCGGGTACTCCCTTCTCTTCCGCCTTGCATCTGGCGAAGTATTTGGCCCAGATACACACATTTCCCTGCAGCTATTAGAAATTACACCTGCCCTGGGTGCATTGGAAGGCGTCGTCATGGAACTTAACGACTGCGCTTATCCCTTGTTAGACAACATCGTTGTGACCGATGATCCCAATGTTGCCTTTGACGGCGTAAACTGGGCACTGCTGGTTGGGTCGCGTCCGCGTGGCGCTGGTATGGAACGCGGTGATCTGATTCGGGTGAACGGCCCCATTTTTGTAGACCAGGGCAAAGCCCTGAATGATCGGGCGGCCAGTGATGTTCGTGTGGTGGTGGTAGGGAATCCGGCCAATACCAATGCGCTTATTGCCATGAACAATGCCCCGGATATTCCCAATAAACGGTTTAGTGCGTTAACGCGTCTAGACCAAAACCGGGCTTATGCTCAACTGGCACAGAAGGCTGGCGTGCCGGTAACGGCCGTTAGCAATGTCACCATTTGGGGCAACCACAGCGCCACCCAATACCCCGATGCCGAAAACGCAAAAATCAACGGCAAGCCGGCCATGGAAGTCATCACCGACCATGAATGGCTGCGGGGTGAATTTATTACCACTGTGCAAAAGCGTGGTGCGGCTATCATTGCCGCACGTGGAAAATCATCCGCAGCATCAGCGGCCAACGCCACCATTGACCATGTAAAAAGCTTCTTGCACAAAACACCGGAAGGTCAATGGTTCTCTGCGGCCGTTGCTTCTGATGGCAGCTATGGCATTGACGAAGGACTCATGTTCTCTGTGCCGTTGGTAAGTGATGGTCAAGGTAATTACAGCGTGGTGCAAGGCTTAAGCTGGAGCGACTTTGCCAAAGAAAAAATCCAGGCTACGCTGGAAGAGCTGCGCACTGAAAAGGAAACTGTGGCAGATCTACTTCGCTAAAGTTACTGAATTAACCAATCATCAAATCGGGGCACTTAGGTGTCCCGATTTTGTTATGGCTGTATTTGTGAAAAAGCAAAACAAAAAGCCTTGCCGAAGCAAGGCTCTCTGCGGGAAGAGGAGAAGAAGGAGGAAGTGTAAATTAAAGAGACCAGTTTTTACATTACACACAACATTTTCTTAGATAACAATACAGGTTACCAATACAATTTTATTTAAGGTCTCTTGAACTTACACTTTTATTGTAGATAACAAAACAGGATTTTGTTGGCTTGTTCAATACATCAACTGTGTAAAATGGGTTACACTTTCACCAACATTTTCCCCTAACCAGATATGAATAAGGCAGGCAACCCTATGAATCAAGTTGATAAAGAAAAGGCACATTGGGAAAAAACACATGTTCAGCCAACGTTGAAACGGTTTCCAGAACGTAAACAAAGGTTTGCTACCAGCTCTGATATTCCTGTTGACCGTCTCTATTTACCAGAATGGGATGATCCTGATTATCTGGATAAGCTGGGATTTCCCGGCGTGTATCCGTTTACCCGGGGTGTGCAGCCTACGATGTACCGAAGCCGTTTTTGGACGATGCGTCAATATGCGGGTTTTGGTACGGCCGTAGAGTCTAACCAGCGTTTCAAATTCTTGCTCAGTCAGGGCCAAACGGGGTTGTCTGTGGCGTTTGACCTGCCCACACAGATTGGCTACGATGCCGATGACCCAATGGCTTTGGGTGAAGTAGGCAAAGTGGGTGTCAGCATACCCTCGCTAGAAGATATGGCCGTTCTTCTTGATGGGATTCCCCTGGATAAAGTCAGCATCTCGATGACGATTAATGCGCCTGCTGCTATTTTGCTGGCTATGGTGATTGCGGTTGCCAAACGACAGGGTGTAGCTGTCCATCAACTGCGCGGTACCATTCAAAATGACATTCTGAAGGAATATGTAGCCAGAGGGACTTATATTTTTCCGCCGAGGCCGTCTATGCGGCTCATCACGAATATCTTTGATTATTGCAGCCGCGAAGTGCCGCATTGGAACACAATTTCTGTGTCGGGGTATCACATTCGAGAGGCAGGGAGTACGGCCGTTCAGGAAATCGCCTTCACACTTGCCAACGGCATTACCTATGTGCAGGCCGCCATTGATGCCGGTTTGGATGTAGATAAATTTGCCCGCCAAATCTCTTTCTTTTTCAATGCCCACAATAATTTTTTAGAAGAAATTGCCAAATTCCGGGCAGCCCGGCGCTTGTGGGCCAACATTATGCGTCATCGTTTTGGCGCAAAAGACCCGCGCAGTTGGCGCTTGCGTTTTCATACGCAAACGGCTGGCAGCACACTAACTGCCCAACAACCAGAAAACAACGTTGTCCGGGTGGCTTTGCAGGCGTTAGCGGCCGTTTTAGGTGGCACACAAAGCCTGCATACCAACAGCCGGGATGAAGCATTGGCCTTGCCTACCGCCGAAGCCGCCGAGATTGCCTTGCGTACCCAACAAATAATTGCCTATGAAAGCGGTGTGCCAGATACGGTTGATCCATTGGCCGGTTCTTACTATTTGGAATACCTGACAGATGAGCTGGAGAAACGCGCCGAAGCTTACATTGACCAAATTGATGAGATGGGGGGCATGCTAACGGCGATTGAGACAGGTTTTGTGAATCGTGAAATCCAGGAAGCGGCTTACCAGTTTCAAAAACGACTGGATAATGGGGAAGAGATTGTTGTTGGCGTGAACAAATTTACGCGCGAAGAAAGCCATGATATGGAGACGCTAAAAGTTGATCCGGCTTTGGAAGAAATGCAAAGAGCAAGATTGTCGGCTTTGCGGCAGCGACGGGATAATGTACGGGTTGCTGAGCTTAGGGCACAGTTGGCAAGCGCAGCAAGTCGTGATGAGAACTTGATGCCGTTGTTTATTACGTGTGTAGAAAATGATGTCACGCTGGGTGAAATTTGCCACACACTGCGGGATGTGTGGGGTGAATACCACGCCAGTGTAGATTTGTAGAGATAAGGGAGCATCTGTGATAAAGAAGATTCATCATGTGGCTGTTGTCTTGCCGGATATGGAGGCGGGACGGCGTTTTTGGGAAGAAGCGTTAGGTTTGACCGTGTCCCACATGGGGCGTGTGGAAGAGCAAGAAGTGGAGGTGGCTTTTTTGCCGGCGGGGGAAAGTGAGGTTGAACTGTTACGGCCGTATACAGAAGACAGCGGCGTTGCCAAATATCTTGCCAAAAAAGGCCCTGGCCTGCACCATATTTGTCTGGAGGTGGAGGATATAACCGCCATGCTCGCCCGGCTGCAAGGCGCAGGCATTCAATTAATTGACAATGCCCCCCGTCTGGCCAAAGATGGGACAAAGTATGCCTTTGTTCACCCCAAATCAACCGGGGGTGTGCTGGTGGAACTGTATGAAACAGCGGCAGATATGGCTGTCTAAACGGCCGTTTCGGGTATAGATCATTGTCATTTTGGCCTTGTGACATTTGGCACTAACTAAAAACAGGGCATTTGATAAGATATAAGCATAACCGCCGCAGAGAAGGCGATACCGACCAAGTCAAACCGTTTAGAAGAAAAGTGGTGGTCTTGAGGATTTCGGTGGACGCAATCTCAGCCCCACAAATTGATTAGTCAAGTTGTACTTGATGGGTTCACTTCTAAGCGACGGTTTCCTCCAAATAGCGAGTAGTATTTTGGGAGTGAGTGTCTTTCCCCCCTAAAAGGCACAAGCTTCTACGGTACAGCAAAAGGGTCCCCCGCCCTTTTGCGACCACACAATCAAGTTCAAGAGGCCGGACGCTCGTCCGGCCTCTTTTCTTTATGCCCCAATGATTAGTACTTAGTCACATGTGAAATGAGGGATTAGATTGGTTCAATCTCCGAGATTGAACCAATCTTTGTATCCATCAAAGAACACTTGACTGAGTACTAGTCCATTAATCATGAACCATTCTTACTGCCGGTAGGATAACTCTTCCTCCACAATACGCACCACCAGGTCATCTAACGCAGAAACTGAATAATCAGAGACATTAAACGTGGTTTCTGTGCCTGTGGAACCCGGTCCGGCGTCGCCATAAGTCAGAAAGATAAAGCGTCCGCCGGTCATTTGTGCCAATTGACGGAAGATGTATTCGCCTTGTTCATCCAGACCGCTGCTGGCAATTGGATACACTTTGATGCCACGTGCCAAAGCTTCCATTACTTCCACGCCGTAATGGTTTTGTTGGCCATAGTCCAGATGCGGCGGGGCATCTGCCACCAGAAAAATTAAGCTGACGGTGTCCTCTACCCGCCACTCTGCGCTGTGAACGGCTTGGGAGAAGGCTTCGTTCAAATCTTCCGGGTAATCGCCCCCGCCGTTTGCAGACACATTTGCCAGTGATTGGGCAAATTCGTTGATGTCGGGCGTAAAGTCGGTGACGTTGTACAGGTAGCTGTCGCCCCGGTCGCGGTATGTGACCATGGCAAAGCGTACGGCTGGCTGGCTGGGCAGGGCGTTAATTTGGCTGGATATGGCGCGAATGTTTTCTTTTAGCTGGTTGATTTCATCCGACATGCTGCCGGTGGCATCAATGAGAAACAGGATGTCTAGCTGGGTTGTTGCTGGCAGTTGGTCTGCTCCGGGGTGGGTGACAAACCATTCGCGCTGGACACTGTTTGCTGGAATTTGAACTGTCTCTGTTTGGCCGGCAACCGTGATGTTGAGGGTGTAGAGATCGGCTTGGGTGGGTAATGTGCGTGGGAAGAAAAGGGCACGGCCGTTACTGCCACTGCGTAACACGGCCACTGTTTGCCCATTTGCCACTACATCAATTTTGGCCCCCAACACAGGCCGTCCCTGGCTGTCTTGCACCCAAATTTGATGCCGCTCGCTCACATCCATGCGAATGACAGATGCGCCGCTGTAGCTGCGCAAGTAGAGCAGATAATCATCCCATTGGGCATTATCGTCTACTTCACCGGCGGTAAGCTGGCTGTTTTGGTTGACAACGGGTTCTGCGGGAGCAACGGCCGTATCCCCCACCGCGGCCTCTTCACCAACTGCACGAGGGGCTTCTGCCACAGCCGGTTCCGCTTCAACAACCGCATCCACCCGAACCTCAGCCACTTTTTCGCCCCCTTCTGGTGGTGGCGGCGGCACATCGCCACTCTCCACCCCCGACGCTTCTACCGGGTTAGCCATTTCAGAGGCAGGCGCTGATTCTTCAGGGGCTGTCGTTTCTAAAGCTTCTTCAGCGGCGCCGCCGCAGGCTGCCAAAACAAGCAATAACAATACAAACAAAAGGGAAAAGGGTGTCCAACGTTTCATGATGTCTCTCCGTGTGAAAATAAGTTGTTCTCACGGATAAGACGCAGGCGTTGGTCTTTTGGTTCCCCTGATTTTGAAATTCGGCTCTTTGGGAATTTACGGGGGTGTTCGACCAAACAATAAATTTTTGCAGCGAATTGACACGAGGTAACACTACATTTAATCGTGGTGGTGCATTGTCGGGCATTGAAATGCCCTGC
>CAZRIB010000197.1:0-7460 GCA_964600035.1 uncultured Ardenticatenaceae bacterium
TTTTCCGTGTAACCCTGTGTTCCATCTGAACGGACACTTATCAATCATGATTCATCAGCGGAACCCAGGGATATTGGGCTGTGATGCGTTCATCCAGAATGGGCAGGCGGCGGTTGGTAAAGGCGTCGTAGAGGGTGAGTGCGCCGTCTATTTGCTGGCCGGATTTGGTTTGGGCGCTGGTTGTGACAAAATGAGGATCGCGTACGGCCGTTCCGCCAAGCCACTTTAGCGTTGGAACAGCCCCCATTGCCGGGATGCCGTCTGCCAGATCCCACCATGCCCAGGAAAAGCCATCTGCTTCGTAGCCAATGAGGCGTACAGAAACAACCTGGTCTGTCAAAATTGGGCGGGAACTGGCAAAATGCTGGGTTAATGTAAGCGATTGCTCGGGGGCAACGGCCGTTATCTTTGCAGACGATTCACTGCCCAGCCACACAATACCCTGCCCAAGCGGCACATAATGCCCTTTTGGTGTGCCCAACCGGTTTGCCAGAGTGACCCCAGTGCCCCAAGGGCCAGCTAATAAAGGCGCGTTTTCCAAATAAACGGCCGTGTCGTCAACCGGCTGTGTGTAAAAATGAGTTCCTGTTTGCCAGTGGAGATAGAGGCGCGGCTGCTGCGGCAGGGTTGTGTCCCAATCGTAGCCGATGAGCTTGCGCGGCCATTGGTCTGGCTGGTAAAGGGTGAGCGGATTTTGGGTGATGGGACGCCATCTGGTGGGGGTTATTTGTACTTGTCCCAGGGTGATGCGTTCTTCCACACCGGCAATACCTAGCTGAAGATGCAGCGTCCCTTGTGCGCCCGGGCGGGGTGTCAGGCGAAATTGCGTGAGTGTGATGCCGCTTTGCTGTGGCGTGACTGTTAGATCGTCCTGGGCGTATAAACGGCCGTCTTCGCCAATGGCGTGTACAAAAAAGGAAACGGATGGTGTGTCTTGGGCGAGTGGCTGCCAGGCCAGGGTAATGATTTGCTCTGTGGTGGCTGGCCAGGTGGTAACGGCCGTGTCTACACCCAACACGGCCACCGTTTGCGCCAACGTTGTGTTAATGGGTTCCATTTTTTCCGGCAGGGTGGTGCGAATTTGTCTGCGGAACCAAAAGGCATTGCCAAGGGGTTCTGGCGGTGGCAGTTGGGCAAAGGTATCTGTTTGATAATGGGTGGTAATAACATCCCGACCTTCGGCCAATGTTTCGCTGACTCTTCTGGCCCAGGTTTGGCTGTATGGTTCGGCAGTGGGGGCGACGTAGCTCACGACCACATCCGGGCGGATGCCGTTGACTTCTTGCAAGTACCACAAAGGGGTTGCCCAGTGCCAATGTGCCAGAATGGTGCTGTTGGCGGGTGCTTGCTCCAGGAGGGCGGTCATGGCGGTGCGGGTGGTGGTGTCCTGGTGGAGCCATTGAAAGCTGGGATAGCGGTGGATGCCTTGCCAGATGGCTGCAAGAAAGAGACCGGCTGTTAATACGGCCGTTCCGTGTGTGGTGAGCCATTTACGTGCCAGTGGGCTGGCTAATCCGTATCCCAGGCAGATTGCCATTGGTACATAGGCGGGCAGCATATATTCAACTGTTTGGGGTGCTCTGTAGGTGGCTGTAACAAAGGTGTGGATGGCAAACGCGCCACCAAGAAGAACGGCCGTTTTCCGGTTTTCCCAAATGAGCAGTCCCAGTCCCAACACCATCCCTGCCAGCAGAACCGGCGCAAATTGAAAAACCAGAACCGTGCCCATGACTTTTAGCCGTTCAAAAAGAACCGCCGGTTCCAAAAAATAGAAAAGGTCACCACGAAAACCCAACGCCAAAACATGCTCCCAAAAACCGCTCCAGGTCGCCAGGGATGGGGAGGCCCCGCGTGCGCCGGTGTTGGCTTGCAGGGGCAGGTAAAGCAGCGGCAGCAGCCCGGCCAGTCCGGCGGCGATGGGGGCAGGCCAAAGTTTGGGTGTGGTCCAAAATTGGGGCGTGATGAGGGCAATGAAGAGAAAGCCGATGAGTCCGATAAAGATGAGCGATGCGTGGTGGGTGACGCCAAAACCCATTGCCAGGGCAAACAAGACCAGCCATTTTTGGGGGCGGGGTTGATTTTGGGTGATGGCTTGTTGGTAGCGGATGAGGGCGTAGAAGATGAGGGCGGCAAACAGGGCGGTAAGTGTGCGGATGTTGGCAATGGTGGCTTGTGCCCAAAATGTGGTGGCTGTACCCAGAGCGGTTACGGCCGTTACGCTGGCCCACTCGTTATTTACCAATTGGTACACGGTTAAATAGACAATTATCAGGGTGACACTGCTGAGAACGGCCGAAAACAGGTTCAAGGACAGCGCCGGTTCCATGGGCGACATTAAATGAATGACCAGGTTGCCCAACATGGTGTAAAGGGGGAATCCCGGCGGGTGGGCGACGCCGGCATTGGCTGCAATGAGCTGAAATTCGCCATTGTCTGCGGGCAGAACGTCGGGGGAAACGGTGAACAGATAAAGCAGGAAGAATGCTGTTCCGGTAATGGCTGCGGGTATCATTTTGCTGGTTGAAGCAGGGGGGTAGGTAGCGAACAGCCACATGAGCAGGGCAAAGGCAACGGCCGTTGCCGCTGCAGGCCAATTGGGGTACGGGAATAATATGTAAAGCAGTAAACCGGACAATGGCCAAATTTTTTCACCGGAATGGTGACGCAGTACCCAAAGGGAAACGGCCGTTGTGCTGACCGAAATAAGAAATGCCAAAATGACAGGTGTGGGGGCATTAAGCAGTGCCGCAGCCCATTCACTAAGCAGGCGGCCAACAAACACGCCAGGGAGTGCTTTGAAGAGTAGGGGCGTTAATTGCGCAAATTTTTTGACAGTCATGCGAGAGATTATAGCGTGCTTTTGGCAGAGGTAAGCGAATGTTTATTCTGGCTCTTCGGGTTCTGTTTGGCTGATGCGTGCAGAGAGAATGACAGCAGAAAGGGCAACGGCCGTTACTACAAAGCCAATGCACAAGCAATATAAAAGGCCGATGCGTATGATGTTCATTACTTCCTTAAATGTGATTTGCGAGGTTTCCCCGTTCGGGTAAGGAATGGTAACGGGATTTTATAATGCTGCAAACCCATCTTTTCGGGAGGAATGGCTGACTGGTTATTTTGGGAGATTTAACGGGGTCTACAAACAACTTGTCAACGATTGTTCCGGGTCAGGACAACGAATGGCAGATCGAACAAATTCGTTCCTTCATCAATTCGTTGTCATGCTTCCTGACCAGTTAGTCACTGACAACTTGTTCGTGCACCCGATTTAACGATGTCATTACGGCCGTTTCCAGATAAATGTTATACTATTTGCCAGTAAGAATTGCTCAGTGCATTTGTTTGCCGCAATTTAACCAACAGTAACTCGCTGAACGCACAACCACAATATACACCTTTATGACCACAAATATTCCCCAAAAGCAGGATCAACCGGGCGGAACACAGCCATTAGCCGAAACAGCGCCGCAATTATTAATTGCTGGCCGTTATCAAGTGGTCAACCAGTTTACGGGGGGGATGGGCATTGTCTACTTGTGCCGGGACAGGGAGACGAATGAAGCGGTTGCTCTGAAAACGTTTAAGCCAGAATATCTTTCACACCGGACAGCCCGCGACCTTTTTTTGAGAGAAGGGACAATGTGGGTGGAATTGGGACATCACCCGAATATTGTAAATGCTTATCGGGTGGAGCGCATTGGAGACGGCCGTGAAGTGTATCTGGTGTTGGAGTGGGTGGTACAGCCAAAAGGAAAAAGCAACCCTTCCCTGCGAGCATGGTTAAAGCCGGGCCAGCCCATCCAGGTGGATTTGGCTGTATTGTTTGCGCTTCACGTTGCCAGAGGCATGCGTTACGCCACCAATGTGATGCCCGGACTGGTTCACCGTGACATTAAGCCCGAAAATATCCTTATCAGCCATGATTTGGTGGCAAAAGTAACAGATTTTGGTCTGGCCAGTACTTTGTCGCAGATGATGGTGGAAGACAAACGCATGTCTACCCGTGAAAATTTGGGCCGGACGCAGTTGACGCAGGGGGTGGTGGGAACGCCTTTATATATGGCGCCGGAGCAGTGGCTGCATAAGTCGCTGGATTCGCGTGCAGATATTTATGCGCTTGGCTGTATTTTGTATGAGATGGTGGTTGGGCACTTTGCTGCAATTGCCGATGATAAGGAAAAGCTGAAGGAGATTCACTTAAACGGCCGTATCAAGCCCCCACCCAAATCCATCCCCAGAGAAGTGACAGCCTTTTTGCGTAAGTGTCTGGCAACCGATAGAGAACGGCGTTACCTGAATTGGAATGATGTCCTTCAGGCGTTAGAAACAGTTTACACGGCCGTTACCGGTCAACAGCCCCCACCCGAACGTGCCGGTAATGAAGATTCCCCGGAAGAAAGATTGGCATTGGGGCGCTCCTACAACACAATGGGACTCTCCTACCTGGACATTGGCAAACTGGATGTCGCCATCATGTACTTTGAGCAAGCCGTGTGGATTGGCCGCAATGAACAGGCACGCGACCTGGAATGTGCCGGGCTGGGGAATTTGGGCAAAGCCTACACTGCCCAGGGCTACCTGGAAAGAGCCATTGAGTTTCATGAAGAACAACTGGCGATTGCCCGTGAAATTGGCCTGATGAAAGAAGAAAGCGAAGCCTTGAGCAATCTGGGTAATGCCTATTTACACCTGGGCGATACCAACCGCGCTGTTGCCTATCACCAGCAAGGGCTTCAGCTTGCCCAACGTATCTCAGACCGTTTCCGGGAAGCGGCGGCGTTGGATAATCTGGGGCGCACGCATTATCACATTGGTGAGGTGGAAACGGCCGTTTCGTTGTACCAGCACTCACTTGCCATTGCGCGTGATATTGGCGACCAGGCGCGGGTAAAGAGTATTTTGAACAACATGGGGCACGTTTATTTGCAAAGTGGCAATGCCAAAGAAGCGGCCGTACTCTTTCAGCAAGCTCTGGATATTTCCCGCAAAATGGGCGACCACCTGGGTGAGGGACAAACGCTGGACAATTTGGGACGGCTCTACCAGGCTGTTGGCAAACCAGATCGTGCCATTGAATTTTTTGAACGTGCCCTGGCTATTTACCAGGAAATTAGTGACAGGCGCCGGGCAGTTGGCATCCACTTTAATTTGGGCGATTTGTTCATGGAAAGCGGCCGAATTGATGAGGCATTGTCACATTTTGAGTCGGCGCTGTTTCATACTGAGTACCTGCGAGATGAAAAGCGAGAGCTTGAGGCCTTGTACAAATTGGGTGATGCCATCTTGGCATTGGGAGATGTCATGCAGGCGGCCAGCTTCTACAAACGGGCTTTAGACAAAGCGGCTGCTTTGCATAATTATGATGCCGAACGGATGCTGCTCCCCAGACTGGCAGAAGCATATGGCAAATGGGGCGATACTGGCCGCGCAGTAAATTATTACGAAGAAGCGCTGCGCCTTTATCAAAATATTGATGATTTGCAAGGCGAAATGCAGGTTTTGCGGGCAATGGGTAAATTGGCGCAGAAAATCCGGCAGTACAAACTGGCACGTTCACGGTATGAGCAGTATCTGGCAATTGCCCAAAAAGCAGATGATTTGCAAAAAATAGGGGATGCCTGGAATTGTTTGGGGGATGTGTTGATTTTGCTGGGTGATGAAAAATCGGCGCTGGATGCGTATAAGTCGGCCAATGAGGCGGCGGTTAAGAGCGGCGATAAGGGAGCTGAGGTGGTGGCGCTGATGAATTTGAGTCATGCCTATCACTTGCAGGGGAAGAAACGGCCGTCTGTCAAATCCATCGACAAGGCTGTGGCACTGGCTGCCCGGTTGAAAAATGAAGATTTGCTGCGTTCGGCCGTTTACCAACAGGCCAAACTTGCCTACCAGCATGGCAAATGGGACAAAACAATCCTTGCTGCCCAAAAAGCCCTCAAGCTGTTTGCCAAATACCCAAATGAAGAAGGCCGTATTCAAGAATTAGAAGCCATCCTCAAAGAAGCTGAAGCCAATCAACAACGCGGCTGGACCAGTTTTTTGTCGTCGGGATAGTGAATGATTGAAGATTGAAAATGAAGGAGTAAAGCAGTTGTTTGGGGAGTGAGTCTGGCTTTAGCGATTCATTTTTATGGCACTAATCTTTCGTTATCAGGTGTCAAACACAGAAGCCAAATGGGGGATAAGCGCTTCGCTGTCTGTGATTTCCTTTTCCAAATCAACAAGTAAATAAAGGCCTGCTTCTCTGGGTTGGGCATGTTTGGCACTGGCCAGGCGCAGTTGTTGGTTGCCTATTTGCTGGTAGCCGCCTTTGACGTCGATGTGACCGGTTACCAGCACGTGTTGGCGGTGGTAATCGCTGGAAAGCTGTTGGAGCATGGCATTTAGATAAAGTCTGTAGGGTTGACGGCCGTATTCATATTCATTTTTGTTGAACAGCGCCGACCACAACAGGGCCATGTCGGGGTGATTTTCATAGGCCATAATGCCAATGAGAAAGTCGTCGTAACGGTGGAACGATTCGGCCGTGACGGCAAAATGAGTGCGTACGATTTCATCATAGGACATGCCGTATTTTTTTGCGATGAGTTTGCGGTAATACGGCCGTTCCGCCTGCGGCAGGGCTGCGGCCGTTTCCAGCAGAACATTTTTGTGCGAAAAGGCAAACAGTCGTTCACGCGCCTGTTTTTGACCAATCATGCTGGTAGCCCCGGCATGACAAAAGGCAATGCCCCCTTTTGAACGCACATAAAACGGCATTGCATCAAAAAAAGCAATCACTGCTTCTCGGTGGTGACCCAGCGCATGCTCAAATCGCGGGGTATAAAAATAATTGCCTTTTGAAATGGGAATGGTGTAAATGTGGGCCATCTCATGATTGCCCAACAGGCAAATGACACGCTCCCCCAGCTCTTTTTGCAGTGCCTGTACATCCAAAACGATGTCCAGGGATTTATCGGCTTCTTCCGGGCCGGTATGGTGAACGAGATCGCCCAGGAGTAAAAGGTAATCGGCCTGGCCGTTGTGATAAAGCTGTAAAAAGCAGTCGCGATACCGTTGGTAGGCATCCCAATCGCCGTGCAGGTCTGTAACGACAACGGCCGTTCCTGCTTCAATATCCACCACTCTGGGCCACATCTGGTTAACAAGTGTCATCGCGCGCCCATTCTATCATAGGTTGGTTATTGATGTCGCTTCTCCAGTTCCGCCCGTACATCATCCAGCGTCAAATCGCGGGAAGCCAGCAGGACAAAGGTGTGGTAGAAGAGATCGGCCGTTTCTTCGATAATGCGCTGATTTCCCTGACCCTTCGCCGCCAAAATCACCTCCACCGCCTCTTCCCCAATCTTCTTCACGATCTCATCCTCACCCGCATCCAGCAGGCTGTTGGTATAGGAACCCGGTTTTGGGTTGGCTTTTCTGTCTTGTAAAAGTGCAAATAATGTATTGAATATGTCGCTCAT
>CAZRIB010000198.1:0-6039 GCA_964600035.1 uncultured Ardenticatenaceae bacterium
TTCCCTCAAAAATGTTTGAAATGATGTGCTGTCATTATAATGGTGTTGGAGGGGTATGCAAGGTGGAAACGGCCGTTTGGCAAACGGCAGAGGCGTTCGGACTAATATACTTAACTCGAAAACCGTATACCGTTTTCCAACAAAATCACCAGAGGCAGCGTACACGGAAAACGGATTACGGAATACGGATGCTAACCTGCCACACTAAACCACATGGCCACGTTCATAACGAATGGCCTGTACCAATTTTTCCAACTGCCCCCGTTTTTCCCAATAATGCACAAGATCACGGGCTTTGGCCTGCAAACCCGCCCCAGGCAGTTCATCAAAATCCACCCCCAAATCAAAACACAACGTTCTCAACTCTTCCATATCAAAATACTCAGTTAAAGCACGGCGAAGCTGCGCACGAGAAAATTGCCTGCTGCCATTTTCATGACCGCTCTCATAGCCATTCCCATTCCCATTACCATTACTCCCCCCAAAATGCCCATCATGATTTTGCATGATACGCAAAGCATGTTGAATGAGCCAATGGTGAAACACATCGCCATTTATTTGTAACGCACCATTATTCTCCCGCAGCAAACCATAAGCAAGCAGGCGTCGCTGTGCCTCAGCCAACGCCACCTGATGGTAGGCTGCATCATGGGTTGTTTCTATTTGCGCTGCTTGTGCCAATAAATGCCGGTCAATGTCCGACATGGTGCACCACCATTGAGAAAAATATGGATGCATTTCAGAGGTCAGCTCTTCCCGAATACGGTCCTCATTCACTTTGCCGCCTTGCCGCCGCTGGGTTAGCCACTTGTCAGCAGCCGCTTGCAAGAAAAAGGGTAGTGTTCCGGCTAATTTTTCAATCGCCTCAACTTCGCTGTTGGTGTAGGTAAAACCTTGCTGCATGGCCGGGTTACGAATTAAGGCATTGGAATCGGCAGCATCCAATCCGGCAATGTACAGAGGGGTTGGGTAAAAAATGTTGTAAAACGGTGATGTGGGCGGCAAACCCAGATGCGCTCCCAGTTGGTACAAGTCCCAATAGGAAGCCGTGACGCAAGCAAGGTCATAATCCAGCACACTGGTCATGGCGCGGAGTTCTGTGAGGAAGTCCTGAGTAAAAGATTGTGTTTGCAAATGGTCAAATTCATCTAACAGTAAGATAATCCGTCTTTCCTGAAATTGACATAACCACGTTTCGACATCATAAATGGTTGTTTTCTCTGGCGGAGAGGGTTTCCAAAGGTTGGTGGTCACAGCTTTATTGCCCAGTTCTTGTTTGATGCGTATGAGCAGCCGGTAGTAAAACTCGGATGGGGTTTTACTGTAGGACATGTCGATATAAACCATGATGTATTGGCTGGCGTTGGGCAAGAAGCGTGCCATCACATCGGGATGAGAAATGTATTTCAGGAAGGAGGTTTTTCCCGCCCGCCGTAAGCCCAAGACGCTAATGGACTGGGTTTGTGTGCCACCGATAATTTCGTAAAAACGTACGATTTGTTCGTAACGGCCGTAAAAATCGCCAGGATTCTTAATAGGATGACCGACGATATATGTCATAGCATTACACCTTACTAGAAAGTTGCAGCATTGAGCCAAGCGGGTGTTTGGTAGCCACCCATTGGCGCATCAAATCAAACGAAAATTCATACGCATAATCCCGGCTGATCAGGGTAGGCTGCCAGCCTCCTGGCCGTGGAATTCGCGTTTGTATCTGGCGTTCTATGGGCTGGCGCATCAATAACCGGCGCAGTTCCAGCCGCTTCAACGCCCCGTTCATTTCCTCATCATCCAGCGGAAAATCACGCAGCCGGGTTGCCACTTCTGCCCGGGAGACGCTCTCTTCGGCCATTTCGTTGCCGCCAGCCAGGGCAGCCATCACATACCGTTCATTGGGCGAGCTTTCATTCCACAAATGTTGCAAATGGCTGTCGTCTTGTTGAATGATGTGGTCAATTGTTTCTCTCACATCGGCGAGTGTAATCAGTTTACTGCGCCGCCCTTCCAGATTTGTGGAGCTGATGAGCCGGTGACAAATGAGCTGCGTGAAATATGGCTGTCCTTTGGTTGCCAGCCAGATTCTATCGACGGCTAAATCGTCGTATTGAATCATGGGGGCAACGGGTTCACGAATCAGGGTTTCTATTTCGTTGCGGCTTAATGGCATAATTTCCCGACTAATGCCGACATGAAAGATGATGCTCCAGTAATCTTCGACTAACTGGTTTGTGCCTGCCAGAATGAAGGTTAAGCGGGCGCGATGTTGCATGAGGGAGCGTAAATAGGGGAAGATTTCTTCGGAAAGACGGCCGTTTTCCACGCTCACTTGTAACTGTTCCAACTCATCCATCACCAACACCAGCAGCCCCTTTTCTGGCATCGCCCGCTCAACCTGGTCTAAAAAGGCATCAAATTCGCCATAAATAGAGCCATTTGCCGACCATTGTTGGGGCACTTCAATGCGAATGTTTCGTTTGTAAAAATTACGAGCAATGATTTGGCTGAGCCGCTTGAAAAACTCTTGTGTGTCACAGCCAGCCAGGCTTTGTAAATCAATGTAAACCGGAAAGATGGGATAAGCCGGATATTCACGAATGGTTTCGCCACGATGGCCACCGACTAGTTGGTACAGAGTGGATGTTTTACCCATGCGGCGCTGACCGTATAAAATCAGGGTGTGGGGCTGGGTTTTACCAAGCAGATTTTCTTCTATCCACATGAATACGTCTTCACGGCCAACATAAAGCGATTGAGAAGCTGGCGTAAGTGGTTTGCCAACAACGTAAGGGTTGTCAATGTGGAATACGGAATGGTTGAGGGCGTCAAAGGTAACGGCCGTTTCTATCACCTGCTTATACTCATTCCCCCGAATATCAAAATACGTCGCCCGAATTTTAACAACAGCCTGCTTTTCCTTGGGGTACAGCCACAACGAAACCTTTCTGCGATCATTGACCGGCATCGTACCCACAGACAAAACGGCCGAATCCTTCTCCACCTCATAACTCGTCGAAGGAATCACCTCCAACGTTACATTCTCAACCAAATGACCAAAATCCGGGTTTACCAAAACCCCTTGCAGCTGCGCCCGCCCGCGGCTTACAATGACATGCTTGCTTTCCAGCTCAAACTCAAGATTGGTGTAAAATTCATCCGCTTCATACGGGGGAATCTCACCCAATTCCTGCAAAATCACCCGCGTCGTATCCGAAATCGGCCGATTATCAAACGTGCGCAGTCGCTCAATCTCCGCTCTGGAAACCAGCACATTCTCCCGATCGCCTGATAGACGTTGGGCAAACCATTCATATTCCTCAACTGTGCCGGGGTGTCTGGGCAAAAATTCAATCTGAAATATCCGAAATTCATAATCTTTGAACACAAATTCACGGCGGGAAAATTGGCGTTTTCGCAGCGGCGGAAATTCACGATAAATTCGATAATCTTTCGGACTGCGTAAACCCAGCTCCTCCAACAGCTCCCGTTGAATGGTACGGGCGAATGAATCTTTATCACCTTTGGCGTTATCAATTTTGCCACCGACCAGATTGAACATGCCCCAGTTGTCGTTCCACTGGAGCAGATATTTGCGTTCATCACCAGAACCCACTGCAATCAATGCAAATGAGCTTCGTTGTTTCAAGTCGCTTAAAACGGCCGAAACTTCGCGCAAATTGTCTACCATTTCGGTAGCCAATTTACCAGCAACCAGGCCGCATCCCAGTGCCAATCTGCGTGCCCAGGGATACCACGGCTCATTGTCCAGCTCTGTAAATTTCATAGCAGCCATGCTGTGGAAGAAAACCGCAACAGGGTAATGGTACTTAAACCGTTCAGGGCTGTATGTTTTGGCAATTTGGCGTAATGAAAACAGGAAGTAAAGTAAATTTTCGGAGTAAAGCGGGAACTGCATGTAAAGGTTGTCAAACCAATCGGGCATAAAGTCCCGCAAATGGGTGAGAAATTCATCAAACTTGACATCTGCCGATTGCCACAAGATGTTTTCTACAAGCATGGCAAAGCGCACGGCCGTTTCCTCATCCCACAACCCTTCATCAACCATATCCTTAAACAGCCGGAAAAGGACATGCGTCCGAAACTCCACTTCCAACTTTGCCAAATCAAAATAAACATGCCCCGGTCGTGCATCAGAAAAATCAATCAGCCAAACCAGCGTATTCTCGTCAGAAGCCTCATCAATCTCCACCAGAATATTGCTTGTGTTCAAATCCCCATGCACCACAGGAGACACAAGCGGAATGGGCATAATCATGTCTTCGCGCCCAATCTCCCAAAGCAGTGCCTGTGCATTCTTTACAGGGGATAAAAAGCGGCCAGCCATAAATTCAAACGTGTCCGACTCATAATCAAATGATGTGTCGGTAATCTCTGCAATTCTGTTTGCTAAAATCGTCTCCTGGGTTGCCACAACACGCCCACGCACACTCACCCGCTTGCCCCGGCGGAAAACAGGATGTGTCAACATTTTTCGCTGCGAATCAGCCAGTCTTACCTTGAATCGCAAAATGGGATGGTTTTTCCCTTGCAGCAGCGGCGAAATAGGGTAACGGACGCATAAGTCATCGTGCAGATAAATTTCACCCACCCGGGTATCCATTTCTGCAACAGTGAAGCCTTTCAAAACAACTTCTGGCTGCTGACCATTAGAAACGGCCGTTTTTATTTGCTGCAGCGTTCTGTTCCCCGGCACAGAAGACAAGGTAGAAAAATCATTATTCGCGATGACAAAATCAGCTTCCTCATCCTCTTCCACCAGCACCGCATCCTGCAAATGCAAATGCGGCGGCAGCACCCTGGCATACAATGGCGCCCAATAGCGCAGCTCCGTATCACTGCTGCCAGCATACAACTGCTCCAGACTCATCCGCAAATGGTCCAGCACTTTATCAATCAAAGCCTTCCGTACCCGGTTTTGGTCCTGCATCAACTGTGTCAGCGTAATGGCATCATGGTTAGACCCCGCCAGCGCATAACATGTACCGGCCAAATGCTCCCCGCGCACCAGTTTCCCCTGCAGCTGTCCCACCTGCCGGTTCAAGCGAGGCTGAATCAACCGCTCCTGCTTCTCCAAAATCGATTCCAGCTTATCCGCCGCATCAATTTTCAAAATACGCTTCAACTCATGAGTCGCTTTAACCGTATAAATACGCGAACCACTAAAGCCTTCATCCATGCGGAAAATTTGCACCACATCACTACCCGCAAACAGCCGCTTAATAATGTAGCGCTCTTCCGGATTCGCCACCAACGCATCCAGGTCAGACGAGCTTAAACCTGGTTCAATGCGCGGTTTGATCAATTCGTTGGCATAATGGGCAAAAATACCGGGCCAATCTTTTGAAGAAAAAACATGCCGTTGTATTTGTTCAGCCAAATCAGCCAGTTTGGGGGATTGCTTGGTAAAGTGCCATGTCGCCCCTTCCCGCAGCAGTTGTTTCATGCGGTCATCTGGTTCCAGTGTAAACACAATGACAGGCAGCTTTGGCCTTACTTCACGCGCCTGGGTAATGAAGGTCGTTATTTCTGACAAAGCATCATAGTCTGCATCAACAAATACCAGATCAATATCGCCATCCCGAATGACTAAATCCAGCGCTTTGTCAAATTCTGCGACTGTAAAAAAGAGGAAATTTTGGGTGTGGGCAAACACATTCGCCGGAAATTGATTTGGCTTCGTTTCGTTGGTTATACGCGTAAAATGGCCGCCAACACACAATGTTTTTAATTTTAATATGCCATGAAACATACTTATCGGTGGGGTCATGGCAGCACTCCTTGGAAAATTATGAATTATGAATTACGAAGTATGAAGTATGAAGCAGCCGCAGCATCCTTGCTGCGTTTGCCACTTGCATACTTGTCACTTGATAGTGCGCAAATAAACGTTACCGATACAGGTAATTTCTTGCACTGACCCAAAAATATTCAATTCGGTACTACAGTGAGTCAATAATTTTTTACACTTTACGCGTTACAGCACTCATTATGCAAAATTCTGTTGGGGAATACACGAAATAA
>CAZRIB010000198.1:6139-7413 GCA_964600035.1 uncultured Ardenticatenaceae bacterium
ATTTTTAACACGTTTATGCGAAAAGCAGGTGATTGTAGAGGGTTAAGAGTTGTTTGGCTGCCTGCTGCCAGGTGAATTTTTGGCTTTGTTTGCGCCCAGCATTGGCGAGTTTTTCTCTTTGAGAAGGGGTTTGCAAAAGAGTCAGTATGGTTTGCTGCCACACGGCCGTTTCCTGAGGCGGCAGCAGTACAGCCCCATTTTCTCCGGCCACTTCCGGCAGGGATGACGCATTGGAAAGAATGGTGGGCGTGCCACAGGCCATTGCTTCCAATGGTGGCAAACCAAACCCTTCATACAAGCTGGGGTAAACAAACAAGTCGGCGGCGCTGTAGAGGGCTGGCAAATCGGCATCATCCACAAAGCCGAGGAAGCGAACACGGCCGTTTAGCCCCTGATTCTCTATTTCTGCCAATATCTCATCGTGCATCCAGCCAGTTCCACCGGCAATGTAAAGCGCATGGGGCAGCTTTTCTGCCACCCCTTTGAAAGCACGAATGAGCATTTTGTAATTTTTGCGCGGTTGTACAGTGCCCACCGACAACACAAACGGCAGATCGCCAAGCGCATATTTTTGGCGTACGGCCGTTAACTGTTCTGCATCCCTTACCGGTTGGTAGCGGGGCGACACACCACAGTACAACACCGTAATTTTTTCTTCCGGCACGCCCCACAAACGCATCAAATCATCCCGAGTAGAAGCCGAATCTGCCAAAATGTGGGTGGCACGGCGCACAGACCAGGGCACAACGCGATTCAGGTAATCGACCAGCGGCTTGGGAAAGACGTGGGGGTAATGGATGAAAGAGAGGTCATGCACGGTAAGGAGGGTGGGAATACGGCCGTTTACCGGCGGCAGCACAAAATCAGGCGAATGAAACAAATCCAACTCACCCGTCACCCACTGCACAGGCAGTGGCAGCCGCAGCCTGTACCAAAGCCGGTACAACCACCGCTCATCCAAAGGGGCAGGCCGGTAAACCACATTGGGCGCATCTGGCAGCGGATTCGGCACAGGTGGGTCATTCACCAGCCGCGCCGAAAAAAGGCGAAACGTATGGCCGCTTTCTTCAGCCACAACCGCTTTGACCAACTCACGGGTATACCGGCCAATCCCCGCCCCCTGTGTCAAGGCAGACGTCACATCAATGCCGATGCGTGCTTTTTTGTCCATACTTGCAATGATTAACGATTGACGATTAATGATTAACGATTGGCGGTTGATGCAGCGCCTTACTAACCATTCGTTTTTAACTTGGCAAGATTGGTTCAATCTG
>CAZRIB010000199.1:0-7348 GCA_964600035.1 uncultured Ardenticatenaceae bacterium
GCCATTTTTATGCCGGCTCATTGCCCAAAATGGCGCGGGCAATGGCTACAGATGTGGCGTAAGTGGGATCCATACCGTAGTAGGACAGATTGTGTGCGCCAAGATTTTTACCCTTGCTGAATGGGGTATCTGAAGCGTAGTGCAGAATGCCGATAGGGAATGGTGTGTTGTGCAGGTTAACCAGTTCGTTGTAGGGGTGGCGTTTCGGCCGTACCATTTCATAAATGCCGCTCAGGTAAGGGCCTGCTTCCATTTCCATGTCGGTGTACCCTTCCTTATAAAAGACGCTCATGTAATCCATGTTTTGCAGGAATGTACCGGGTACGGTGATGGCTTTTTGGTTGTCCATGACTGTGCCGTATACCAGATAGGGGGCGACGTCGTCGGCAGTGAAGCAGTTGTGGAACAGGTAGGTATTGAGGGAATGTTCGTCGTGAACCACACTGGGAATCATGACATCCCCGATACGGCCGTTTAGCGTGGCCGCCTTCCCCATAATATAAACCCCTTTCACTTCATAGATATTGCGGGCAATTTCAGTCAGCACCTGATACGCCGCCAACCCCAACGGATAGTCGATATTGACAATCAAAGCATTTGATTGACTCAGCCTTTCCAGATTGAGTGATTTTTGCAATCGCGGATCTATTTGTGATGGGTCCAGCCGATTCAAGACAATCACCTGCACTTCAATATCAAACGCATGTTCACTGGGCACGCGATAAATGCCAAGCTGCCGTTCATGAGCCAGTCGCTCAGCTGTCACAGAAGGGTCAACGGCCTCCAGCTTTTTAAGAGCGTAGTAGAGGAAATTCTCCAGGCTGCTGGGGACATTATTTTGCAAAATGCTTTGATACTCTTGCTGTAAATCGGCTGAACCTTTGTCATCAATAAATGCGCGCAGGCGGGCTTCGTTTTTCAGCGCAAAGCCGCTTAGTAAATTGGCCAGGCTGTGGGGGTTGCTGGACACAAAGTAAACGGGATGTTCTTCAAACGATATTTCAGGTACGTGCTTTTCGACGTTTTGCCACCAGCGCCGGGTGGCTCTTTTGTAATCTGCCAATGAGCTGGCCAGGGCACGGATGGAAAGTTCCTGTTCGTGTTGGGCAATATTAAGCAGTTTAACGGCCGTTTCCTCTTTCCAGATCGTCACCAACCGCTGCCAATCCTCAACCGGAATTTTTGTCAATTTCTGCAATTGAACCAGCTCGTCATCTGTTGGTACACCAGCCCTGCTCGTTTGAACTTGCTGCAAAATATCAATAATAGGCTGCTTGTTCAGCAAGTCATGCAGCTTGCGCCGCTCAATTTGGTATGCCGCCATAATGGGAATCAGGTCATCAATGTCAGAGCGGCTGGCAATGTAAACCGCCAATGTATCTTTGCCATCAAAAAAAGTGCGCCGCCGCCGTCCGGGTGCGCTAACCTGCTGCCACGACTCCACATCGGTAAAGCCATGTTGGGCAAACACTTGTGCCGACTGCCCCATAATGACCAGGCGAACATGATGGAAGCATGATGGCAGGCGCAGCAACGTATAAATCAGCGCGGCCATGTCTGGTTCCGGGTCGTTGGCTTTTACGTGCAGGGCGGAGTTGATGCGTTTGTGAGCTTCCAGCAGGGTTTTTATTTGTACTTCGCGCGAGCTGCGCAGCAGGGAGTAGTATGTCCGCAAGTAGAGGGTGATTTCTTCGTTAAGTGAGGAGGGAACGGTTCTATCCATCTGGTTTGTCCTTTTGATGATTGATGATTAATGATTAATCTTTGGTTACCTGGATACGGCCGTTTCCGGCCACCACTTCACCCACAACAACGGCCGTTTCGCACCCCGTTCGCAGCGTTTCCACACTTTCCGGCGGCACAGCAATCAGCAGCCCACCAGACGTTTCCGGCGTAAAGAGCAAATCTTGCACCAACTGACTGACACCTTCGTCAAAGTCAACATGCGGCGAAAAATGGCGCATATTATTGCCCATGCCGCCAGGGAACGCCCCCGCTTCACCATAAGCCACTGCACCGGGCAGCCAGGGCAATTTGTCCACAAAAAAGCGAAAATCAACGCCATCTCCCTGAGATGCCATTTCGTGGGCATGTCCCAGCAGGCCAAAACCGGTTATGTCGGTCATGGCGTGGGCACTGACAAATTGAGCCGCATTACTGGCCGCTTTGTTGAGAGTTTTCATACTGGCAACGGCCGCTGCCACATCAGCTTCACTCGCTATCTGCCGTTTCAAAGCCGTCGTTACCACCCCCACGCCCAGCGGCTTGGTCAAAACCAGCACATCACCCGGCTGCGCCCCACCTTTGGCCTTTACCTTCGCCGGGTCAACCAGACCAATAACGGCCAGTCCGTATTTGGGTTCTTTGTCATTGACACTGTGCCCCCCGGCAATGACACCACCCGCTTCGGCCACTTTTTCCGCGCCACCGCGCAGCACGTCGCCCAACACGTCATAGCCCAGGTTGTCTGGCCAGGCCACCAGATTCACGGCAAACAACACTTCGCCGCCCATTGCATAAATGTCAGAAAGGGCATTGGCGGCCGCAATGGCACCAAAGTCGTAAGGGTCATCAACGACAGGCGGAAAGAAGTCGGTCGTGGTGACGATGGCTTGCTGTGGATTCAATTGATAAACGGCCGCATCGTCTGCTTTTTGCAGTCCCACCAGCAGTTGGGGGAAATCGGCCGGATTAAATGTTTCTTTAAGTGGCTGCAGCACGTGCGCCAGGTCCGATGGACTCAGCTTGGACGCTCACCCGGCGCAAGAGGCGTATGCAGTCAAACGAATTTGCTTGCCAGTTGTCATTTGCTCGCTCCTTCCAAAAATGATTCGTAATTAGAACGCAGATACCGCAGATAGCAGTGTTCAGTTTGCCCAAAAAGTATACAGTATGCCTATGATGGGTCAACGCAGATTGACGGCCGTTTCCGGGAAACCTATAATCACAACCCATGAAACGAATTCCCTGGACCCGCTTTGAGATGTTGGCTGAACGGCTTGTAGAAGGTTCATTCCGGCGACTGTTTGGCGGCCATCTGGAGCCATTGGAAGTAGCACACCAGCTTGCGCGGGCACTGGATGACGCTCAGGCAGAAGGTATGACCGTCAATGAATTTCTGGTTCGGCTGCACCCCAACGATTTGACTGAATTGCAAAGACAAACGCCAAAATTGGCAGATTCATTGGCTAATACGCTGATGACATTGGCGCAGCAGGCAGGTGTAAAGCTTCCTGCCCGGCCAAAAGTGACGCTGTTGGCCGACGCGGCCATGTCACCTCATCGTGTGTCGGTGTTTGCCAAACGCCGCGAAGCGGATGCGGACGAAACAACGCAAGTGTACCGTGTGCCCGACGTGGCACAGGCTTCTTTGGAGGCATTAACCCGGCTGGATGCCTTTCTCATTGTAAACGGCCGTCGCCATGTGCCGCTCAACCAGCCTGTCATCAACGTCGGACGGCGGGATGATAATGACATTGTGCTGGACATTCCGACCGTCAGCCGCCAACATGCCCAACTGCGCTGGCGCTACGGCCATTTTGTGCTGTTTGACCTGACGAATCGGGGGAGAACGGCCGTAAATGGAGAAATCGTCACAGAACACGTGCTCCAGCCCGGCGATGTCATTACCCTGGGCACAGCCATGCTCATTTATGGCGAAGGCGATACCAGCGTGCGCCACCCGGCCCAACCCCAAGACGATGACACCGATGCCGATGATGGCACGCTGCTCTGGCCGAAAACGTCATGACACTTGCCGTTGTCCTTCTCATCTTGCGCATCATTGGCGCACTACTGCTTTTGTCTCTCCTGGGCACAATTGCCTGGCTGCTGTACAAAGATTTGCAGGTCAGTCGTGCCCTCCTCCAGCAGCAAACCCGTCACCTGGGTTATTTGCGTGTCATTCAGGACGGCTCCGGGCAAATCCCGATTGGCACTATGTACACGTTGGCCCCTGTCACCAGCATCGGCCGTTCCCCAAATAACGTCATCGTGCTGGACGACGGCTATATTTCCGGTGAGCATACGCTTATTTCTCGCAGGCAAGGCAAATGGTGGGTGGAGGATTTGCACAGCCGAAACGGAACTTTGCTCAACGGCCATTTGCTCACGGAAACGGCCGTGTTGACCACCGGCGACATTATCCAGGTCGGCGGCATTCAACTGCGGCTGGAACTGCCATAATAAATGAGCAATGATTAAAGGTTAAAGTGGCCTTAAATCTTGCGTCCATTCATCATGAATCTTTATTTTCCCGAAGGAGTTTCCCATGAAAACTGTTCCCCAAATTTCCCCTGAAGAAGCAGCCAAACTGGTAAAAGATGGCGATACGCTGCTGGTTGGTGGCTTTGGTATGACCGGGAATCCTGTCCATTTGCTCCATGCGTTGGCGGAACTGCCAACCAAAAATTTGACCTATATTGCCAATAATGTGGGAGAGCCGGGACTGGGCGGCGGCCGTTTATTGCGTAACGGTCAAATTAAAAAGGCCATCGGCTCATTTTTTACCAGCAACCCAGAGGCGGTAACGGCCGCTCAAAATGGCGATATTGAAGTGGAACTGATTCCTCAAGGTTCGCTGGCGGAGTCGCTGCGGGCTGGCGGGGCCGGGATTGGCGGCTATTTTACGCCCACGTCTGTTGGTACTGTGCTGGCAGAAGGGAAAGAGACGCGAGAGATAAACGGCCGTACTTACGTATTTATGCCCGCCCTCAGAGGCAACGTCGCCTTCATCCGCGCCTGGCAAGGCGACACAGCCGGCAACCTTGTCTACCGCATGACAGAGCAAAATTTCAACAAAGCCATGGCCACGGCCGCCGACATCGTCATTGCCGAAGTAGAGCATCTTGTGCCCGTTGGTACGCTGGATCCCAACCACATTCATACCCCCGGCTGCTTTGTCGATTACATTGTGCAAGCTCACACGACCCTGGAAGAACTGGGGTCTTCTGCATCCATTCAGGAAAGTGCCAAAAACGCCAGCCCTGCGCGCATGAATATGGCCCGCCGTGCACTGCAAGAGCTAAAACCCGGCGACGTGGTCAATTTAGGCGTGGGCATCCCCACATTGGTAGCAGATTTCATCACCCCGGAGCATGGCATTATTTTGCACACCGAAAACGGCATGTTGGGCGTTGGTCCCGCCCCAGAAGAAGGCGGCGCGATGGATTACCCGGTTAATGCGGGCAAAATTCCTGTTACAGCCTTGCCGGGAAGCAGCTATTTTGACAGCGCCGACTCCTTTGCCATGATTCGCGGTGGGCATGTGGACGTGGCCATTATGGGCGGTCTGCAAGTTGACGAGGCGGGTAATTTGGCAAATTGGGCTGTGCCGGGCAAGCCGCTGTTGGGTGTAGGCGGTGCAATGGATTTGGCTTCCGGTGCTAAAAAGCTAATTATCACCATGACCCATGCCAGCCGCAGCGGCCAGCCTAAAATTGTGCCTTCTTGCACCCTGCCGCTTACCGCAATGGGCGTGGTAGACATGGTCATTACGGATTTGGCCGTATTTGAATTTATAGATGGCAAGCTGACGTTGACAGAATTGATGCCAGGGGCAACTTTGGATGAGGTAGCCGCAAAAACATCGGCGGCTTATGAGGTGAAGATTGGGGCTAAGGATTAAAGATTGAGGATTAAAGATTAAAGATTGAAGATTAAAGCTCCTTGATTCACCAATAATCTTTACTCATTAATCATCATTCTTTATTCATCATTCATCAATCTTTTACCTTTAGGAGAATTTTTATGGGTTTTCATGGCGCGGGTTGGTTTGCTTATTTGCAGTTTGACGAAAAACAAGATCGGCCGACATTAACAAGGGAGTTTTTGAGGAGGGTGTGGCAATTTGCACGGCCGTATCGTTTGCAAGTTGCCGGACTGCTGGTAACGATTTTGCTCATTTCCACCATTTCCCTCATTTCGCCCCTGCTGTTTCGCGATTTAATTGACAATGCCATTCCCAACCGTGACATGACCCGCCTGAACCTGCTGGCATTGGGCATGGTGCTCATTCCCATTATCAATGGCGTTATTGGCGTTTGGCAGCGCCAGCTTAATTCACAGATTGGGGAAGGGGTTATCTACGATTTGCGGCGCACGCTGTACATTCATTTTCAGCGCATGTCGCTGCGCTTTTTTACCCAAACGCGCACCGGCGAAATTATGTCACGCCTGAACAATGATGTCGTTGGTGCTCAGCGAGCCATTAGCGACACAACAGTTAGCATCATTTCCAACTTTGTGTCGATGGTTGCCACGCTGGTTATTATGTTGTCGCTGGAGTGGCGGCTGACGTTGTTGGGGATTGCAGTGCTGCCGCTGTTTGTGCTGCCTGCCCGTTATGTGGGGCGTGTTTTGCGCGATTTGCGCCGAAAATCCATGAAGGTAAACGCGGAAATGAATGCCACCATGAATGAAACGCTGAATGTGAGCGGGGCGCTGCTGGTTAAATTGTTTGGCCGGGAGGAGCATGAAATTGACCGTTTTACCCGTGATGCGGTGCAGGTGCGTGATATTGGCATCCGGTCGGCGGTGATTGGCCGCTGGTTTTTTATGATGTTGAGTATTGTGAGTGCTGTGGGAACGGCCGTTGTCTATTGGGTCGGCGGCCTGCTTGTGCTGCGAGATGCCTTTACCATTGGCACGATTGTGGCGTTTGGCAGCTACTTGCGCCAGTTGTATGGCCCATTGATGGCGCTCTCCAATGCGCCCATTGAATTTGTGCAAAGCATGGTCAGCTTTGAGCGTGTGTTTGAGGCGTTGGACATTCCCAATGAGATTGAGGAAGCGCCAGATGCGATTGCCTTGCAGCAGGTAAACGGCCGTGTCGAGTTTGACAATGTCTCATTTTCCTACATTCCAGAAACAGATGTGCAGGCAGGTCTAACCGAGGTGCAGCGTTTCACATGGGGCGCAGACCGCTCTGCGCTGGTGACTCGTGGCAAGGCGAAAAACGGGGACAACACAGAGAAGGAAGATGGCGATAATTTGCCTGAAAAGCAGTTCGCTTTGCAAAATGTCAGCTTCACCATTGAACCCGGTGAGCTGGTTGCGCTGGTTGGCCCCAGCGGCGCCGGTAAGACGACCATTACTTACATGATTCCGCGCCTGTATGACCCCACAGACGGCCGTATTCTCATCGACGGTCATGATATTCGACACGTTACCCTCAAATCCCTCGCCGACAACATCGGTATGGTTACCCAGGAAACCTACCTGTTCTACGACACCATTCGCGCCAACCTGCTGTACGCCAAACCAGATGCCAGTGAAGCGGAGATGGTAGCTGCCGCCAAAGCCGCCAACATCCACGACTTTATTGCAGAGCTGCCAGACGGCTATGACA
>CAZRIB010000200.1:0-7344 GCA_964600035.1 uncultured Ardenticatenaceae bacterium
AGCTGTTGTAAGATGGCTTTTGTGATGCCGGTTGTGGTGGTTGGTAGATTGCTGCTGCCAAGGAGACGGGAAACGGCCGTTTCCATTCTGTCAGCCATATCTGCCAGCCCCCATACATACCGCACCAGCAGCGCCCCACTCAAAACAGCCGCAATCGGATTCGCCACGCCTTGCCCGGCAATGTCCGGCGCAGAGCCATGAACCGGTTCCGCCACAGCCACCCCATCCCCCCAATTGAGCGACGGCGCCATGCCCAGTCCCCCACACCAATGTGCCGCCGCATCCGACAAAATATCTCCAAACAGGTTGGTGGTAACGACCACATCAAACCGCTCTGGCTCAGAAACCATTTTTAGCGCCGCCACATCCACCAGCAGTTCATCAACCGTAACGGGGAAGCTGGCTGCCACTTCGCGCACGGTGTCGCGGAACAGGCCATCGCTGACTGGCAGTACATTGGCTTTGTGGACGATGGTAACTTTTTGCCGGTTAGTGGCCATGCACAATGCCATTGTTTTTTGGGCAATGCGGCGCGATGCCTGCCGGGTGATGATGCGTTCAGCAACGGCCGTATCCCCCTCCAGCCGTTCACGTCCACTGTAAAGCCCCTCCGTATTCTCCCGCACAATCAACATATCCACCCCAGGGCGAGGTGATACCCCCGGCCAACTGCGCACCGGCCGAATGTTGGCATACAGCCCCAACGCCTGCCGCATTGTCAAAATGGCACTGCGATACCCTGCTACCTTGTGGCTGGGCGACGAGACCGCACCAAACAGCCCCGCGCCGCATTGGCGAACAGCGGCCAGCGTTGCCTCTGGTACAGACACACCCTCTTGCTGAAAAGTGTCCCATCCCGCCTCTGCCTCTACCAGCACCAAATCGGGCACAACGGCTTGCAGCACCTCAACAGCCGCCGGTATCACTTCGCGGCCAATGCCGTCACCGGGAATTACGCAAAGTTTTGGCATAACGTTCCTCTGGAATAATGGTTAAAACATCATGATGAATAAATAAAATGAGTTGAGATTAGGGATTGGCGATTAGAGATTAGCCATTTTCAAATCCCAATGTTGTCTGGCCGCGCTGCCCAATTTTTGGGGTAAAGGCTTTCCAGGCGGTGTGGCTTGTCTGCCTGGGCTGACCAGTAGAAGCCCAGACCTAGTACGATGCCTTTGTAACGGACGATGACGTAGCCTGTGCCGGTGCAGTTATGAATTTGTTGTGGGGATAACGGCCGTGTCTCTCGCAAAAAATAGCCCACAGCCTGCTCATCCGTCAGGTCAACCACATTTTTTTGCGCCCATTTGCCCACTAACATGGCGGCGGCTGTGGTGAGTTTAGGCAGCCGGTCTGTCGTTCGCATAAAAAAGAGACCAATGTTATCCGGCTGGCGATAGCGGGGTGGGGTCATGTTGGCACTGGCAATAAATGCGCCGCGCCTGCTCCAGCGAATGAGCAGCATTTTGTCTAACTGTTCGCGGGGGATGCCAAAGCGTTCGTGGATGATGGTTAGCCACGGTTCTGGCTCAATGGCTTTCCCCCAAACTTTGCCGGATTCGGCCGTGATGGGTTTGAGGGTTGTTTCGTCATTTGGGGCAGTGGCAGATTTTTCCAGTACGGCCACAAAAAAGCCGCCGCTGTCGTTTTGGTGCGGCCACAATCGCCGGGTCAGGCAAAGCGACGGGTCGAGCTGTGTGCCCTGCCATTCGGTGAGTCCGGGGGAACTTTGTATGCCGGGCAGCTCTGCCGGACGCAGGGTAACGGTTTCCCCGGCTTCTTTGAGGATGGCATCGACTATCATTTCGTTTTCTTCGGGGGCATAGGTGCAGGTGCTGTAAACGATGCGGCCACCCGGTTTGCAAAGTTGTACGGCTTTGCGAAGCAGGGCAAGCTGCGTGCCTGTCTTGCGTTCTTCGGTGGGCATGGCTTCGGCGGTTAGCAGGTGGGGGGAACGGCGGGATGTGCCTTCGCAGGAGCAGGGGGCATCGACGAGTATGCGGTCGAATTGGCCGGTTTGTTTGCCCAGGCTGGTGGCGTCTGCGGTGTTGACGGTGATGTTGGTGATACCCAGCCGGTTGATGGCAAGGCGCAGTACCCGTAAACGGCCGTTACTGATGTCTGTTGCATAAATTGTACCCGTGTTGCGCATAGCCACTGCCATTTGAACCGTCTTGTTGCCCGGTGCGGCGCACATATCCAGCACACGCTCGCCGGGCTGCGGGTTTAGCAGGCGCACGGGCATCATGGAGGTGGCTTCCTGAATGTGGTACAGCCCGACAAATTGCTGCCAAAGGCGGCCAGGACGGATATTTTCCGGCAGGATGAAGCCGCTGGGATACCAGGGGATTGGCTCGACGACGATGCCTTCTTGGGCGAGCGACTGCGCGAGTGCCTCTGGTGTGGTGCGCAGGGTGTTGGTCCAAATGGTGGTGGGTAACGGCCGTTGCAGGGCCTCTTGAAACGCATCCCAGTCATCCACAATGTGGCAGTAGCGTGCAAAGGGGGCTGTTGGCAGTGTGGTTGTCATGCGGCATCCTTCAAAAAGGGATTCCATCCTTTTTCCTGGCCAATGGTGGTGGCACGGCCGTGCCCGGATAATACCTGCGTTTCATCTGGCAGCGGCAGTAATTTTTCCTGAATCATGCGCATAAGCAGGTCATAATCACCGCCGGGCAGGTCTGTGCGGCCGATACTTTGCTCAAACAACACATCGCCATCAAAAATGACATGGTAGTCGGGCAAATAGAAACAAACATGACCGGGGGCGTGTCCCGGTGTAAAGAGAACGTGCACTTTTAAGCGGCCAATGGTTAAAACATCTCCTTCATGGAGCATTTGGTCGGCCGGGGGTGGGGGCAGCAGGGGGATGTTCCAGAGCTGGGCGGCGCGGTCTGCCTGTGCCAGCATGGAGACGGCATCCGGATGGATGTAGATGGGGGCGTTGGTTTCTTCTTTTAACTCCGCCAGCCCGCCAACGTGGTCGAAATGGGCGTGGGTGAGCAGGATGTGGGTGATGGTGTAGCCGCGTTCTTCGGCGGTGGCGGCGATGGCACGGCCGTTCCAGGAGGGATCGATGATGGCTGCGTGCATGGTTTCTGTGCAGCCAAGTAAATAGCAGTTGGTTTGCAGTGGGCCAAGGGGCATTTGCAATATGTCAATCATGGGTGTTCCTTTGAAAATTACGAATGATGAATGTTAAAGCGATTTAGGCTGCAAGGCTGGCATGGCAATGGGTATGATTTGCTGGGTGCGCCAACCCAAAAAGATAATTTCGGCCAGAGAAGCGGCGTTGAGTGCGATGGCGGCTGTAGGCAGGCCGGGCCATTTTGCGGCCAGGCCAACGGCGAGGATAACGGCCGTTATGCCTAAATTGACAGCCATGCCGCCGTTTACGGCCGTGGTTGCCCGTTTGTGAATTAAAAGCCCGCGCAGCCAGGATGTGGCTACTGCCAGCGCCGGGAACAAAATAAACAATGCCAATGCATCTTGTGCCAGCGTCCCGACAACAGGTTCCATGTCCTGCACCACAAATAAATAAAAGCCAGAAAGCGGTGTAAAGATAAATAACACCATCAGCGCAGTCAAAACAAGCGATAAATTACGGCTAAACAGGCGTACAGGCGCAACCGTGTCATCCCCTTTGGTTAAGGCAATGACGGCTTCTGGCAAGGCCAACGCAGCCGCCCGCGCCATGAGCATGACTTGAAACAGAACCGGCCATGCGGCTAACGATTGGGTTGGCTGGTCCAGCCGCGCCAGGCTAAATGTGACCATGGGCTGTGCCAGCAGCACCAGCAGGCTGGTGGCCGCCAGTGGTAGATGAAACCAAAACAGTTCCCGGTAGGTTAATGGCGTTTCTTGGGGGGCGGCTTGAGCCAGTTCATTTTGCAAAATGGGCCTGACGGCGATGGTGGCGTAAATGGCTTCGGCGATGACTCCTAACATGAGGGCGATTGTGCCGTTGATGACGCCTGCCCATTGCCCCCAAATGGATAAGCCAATGACGACGCCGCCGGATGTGAACAGGCGTACGGCCGTTCCCCATGCCACCTTCCGCGTCTGGTTAAAATGAATCATCACCCCCTGCAAAAAACGCCGCCAGGCAATAGCCGCACTCCACAGCGTCATAATTTGCATACCCGGCCTTACCCATACGGCAACTTCCTCCGGTGTGCCCAAAAGACGGATAACAATCAAATTAAACAGCGGCGTAAAGGCCACAACAATTGTGACCAACGTCAGGCCAATCATCCAATGAATGGTGAAGCGGCGCACCATGGCAAAAGATTGCCGGTCGCGTACCAATGCTGTAGCCGTTGCCAGCATGTTAATAATCGGGCTTTCAATCGTAACCGAAAGGCTGACAACGATGCCCTGTGCCGCCAACATAATAACTTCATTAGGCAGGCGATTAATGGCGGCGCTGACAATGGGGCCTTCGGCTGTCATGAGCAGCCAACTGGCAAACAAAGGAAGCCAAAACCACAAAATGTCTCGTTGGCGCAGCGGATGATTTGATGTCATAAATTGCAATTCCTTCTACTTTAGCGAGTACGGGAGAGATTGTTCTTCAAGAGAGAACCAATCACGTGCCCATCAGGCTATTCCTGACGGGGTGCTGTACATGTCACCCGAAGTCCGTATACCGTTTTCTGACGAATTTACCAGAGGCAGCGCACACGGAAAACGGATTAGGAACGAAAATTTAATAACTTACGGGAGATTAGAGACTGGAGATTAGAGATTACACCAGTCTCCAATCTCTAATCTCTAATCTCAGTTTTGTAGGTTATTTCATTCTCGTTCCTTACTGAATACGGATACCAGCTACCTTGTTAGCAAAGCGGGAGTATAACACGGGCAAGAGGAGGGCGGCACATTCAAAAAGCGGCCTGATTTGGAATAAATTTTAGGGTTCGGTAAACTTTCTGTGGTTTGCCTCATCCCAGTGGTCAGAAATGGTCGGGGTATTGATTCTGTTGACGGCGCCAATTTAATTTTTGAGAGGACAAAATATCATGTTTGACAATTTGACGTTAATCGCTGTGATTGTGATTGTGTTTTGGTTAGGAATTTTTGCTTTTTATATGATGACCGCTAAAAAGCAAGATGACATTCAGAAAGAGATTGAGTCTGTGGAAAAGATGCTTGAGGAGGATTCGAAAAAGTCGAAATAATCACAGGCAGGTGCCCGATATGCAGGGCATGAGACCTGCTGTTCGTTTTAATCTATTCATCAATTAATCTTTATTTTTAGGGAGAAATTGCCATGCGCCGTAACCTGAAATTGCTTCTGGCATCACTGTTTTTGACAGCGTTGTTGACGTTGTTTGTGGCGGCTTGTTCTTTTGGTGGCCCGCGCGTAGATGATTGTAATGCCGGTGGTGTTTTGTTCCAGGATGATTTTAGCGGTGATTTGAATTGTGGCTGGGCAACCTATAACCGTGGGGGTACGGTGGTGGCGATGGAAGATGGCGTGATGCGTATGTCTACCAGCCAGCCCGGCCAAATTTGGTGGACGAATCCGGGACGCACTTTTAGTGATGTGATTGTGACGGTGCAGGCACGGCAAAGTGATGGTCCGAATGATAATGCGTATGGGGTGATTTGCCGTTATCAGGATGAGGGGAATTTTTATCTCTTTTTGATTAGTGGCGATGGGTATTATGCCATTGGTAAGTACCAGGGAGGGAATGAGCAGATTACGTATTTGACGGGCAACGGCCGTTTCCAGTTCTCTGATGTCATTAACCAGGGCATTGCTACGAACCAGATTCGGGCAAGCTGCATTGGCACAGAGTTGACCCTGTCTGTAAATGGGATTCAACTGGCGGCTGTGACAGACCCCACTTTTGTCAGCGGCGATATTGGCCTGGGCGTGAGTACACTGGCTCCGGGAACGGCCGTTGTGGAATTTGACAACATTCTGGTATTGGCCCCTTGATCATGCGCCGTTTTTTGGGACTGTTAGGACTGCTCATCACCATCACTGCCTGCGGCCCATCTGGCGGCAGTGCAAATCTGGACGCGCCGGATGTGCTTTTTCATGATGAATTTACAGCCGGAAGCAGCGGCAGTTGGCTGTTGGAGGGCGATGAGTTGGGGCAAACGGCCGTTATCAACGATGCCCTTCACATCGAAGTCAACGCCGCCAACACATTACAGTACGCCACCCTCACCGACCCCCTTTTCGATGACTTCATTCTAGATGTAGACGCCACCATTTTGGCTGGCAGCCCCGACAGCACCTACGGCATTCTTTTCCGTATGCAGGGCAACCAGCAGTTTTACCGCTTTGAAATTTTGGGAACCGGTAAATTTATGCTGGAAAAACGAAATGCCGATGGGACATGGACACGGCTGCTCAATGATTGGACAGCCCACGAAGCCATTTTGACCGGGTTAAACAACACCAACCATTTGCGAGTGGAAGCCAATGGGCCGAACATTGCCATCTATGCCAATGACCAGCTTTTGTACCGGGCAGTAGATACGGCTTATACCGTTGGCACCATTGGGCTGGATGCAGGCACATTTGGGCAGCCGGGTGTGCAGGTGGTGTTTGACAATCTCGTAGTACGCAAGCCGTGAGTCTACCGAAAAAACCGCCAAGCACGCAAAAAGCGCAAAGAAACATCAGGGAAGAATTTGTGTATATTTGTGTAATTCGTGGCTTTTTTCGGAGCAGTCAAGCCGTAAGTTTCATTTAATTTTGGCCGCTGATTTCCAGGGTGAAGCCAGATAGTAATAATTGGCTCATTACTATCTGACATGGAGATTGTTTTACTATGAAAGTAAAGAGGGCTGTTTTGCTCATTGCAGGCACTGCGATCATTTTTTTGGCGGGATACCTGTTTTTGCAATTACTTAGGCTCATTTCAGGCCCGGCTCAGTCATGTACAGAGATAGGATGCTCTAATGAGTATGTGCTTACTTTACGTTCAGCAGATGGGCAGTTTGCAGAAGGTCGATATGAGGTCTATCTTGTCCCAGAAGGTGAAGCCACAAAATCATGCTTTTTTGTGATCTCCAATGACCCGCAAGCGTGTGCTTCAGGACATTGTGTGAGCAAAGAAAATTGTAACGCAACCTACTCATTGGGTAATGGCATTTCCGAACACATTGATATTTATTATCCGGTTATGGAAACAACCCTTTCAGTTATGGTTAAACGGGACAATACCGCAATCATAGAGGAAACGCTTGAGCCAGTTTACCGTACAATTCGGCCTAATGGGCCTGGTTGTACGCCAATATGTACGCAAGGGAAAAATGTATTGATTATGGAATAAATTAGTACTCAGTCACATGTGAAATGAGGGATTAGATTGGTTCAATCTC
>CAZRIB010000201.1:0-7343 GCA_964600035.1 uncultured Ardenticatenaceae bacterium
TCAGGCACAGATGCCCTCACCGGCTTTGCCCTGACAATTCAACCAAAATAACCCCGACTGCTTCATTACATGTGGTCTAATTCCCCATTCTTTTGTATATTTTAACTGTCCACCTTGACTCGCTATTCACCTTGACAGGTGCTGCATTGGCTAAAATACAAGCACATCAACATTCCGTTTGGAATTTATGGCTGCCGTTTACCCTGGCTTTAGGTCTGATGGCCATTGCATTGGCTTTGGCCATAGGCCAGTGGCGGCTTCCTCTGGATGACCCTGCACTTGTCGCCTCAACCCCGGCACAGCTTGCATTGTGGGTTGCCGACCAGACAACAAAGCCAAACCCCGCTTCGCCTCTGGTGAAATTAGCTCAATGGACGTCTCCCTCTGGTATTTTGACTGAAACGGCCGCATTACTGCGGGCACGGTTCATTTTGGTCATCCTCAGCCTGATGGCCGCCGCAGCTGCGGGATGGTCTGCTTACCATTTGCGCCAAAAAACACCAAGAGGGCGTGATGTGGTTATTTGGACATTGGTGGCGTTTGTGGTGTTGCTGCTTAATGTGCCGCCGGTGGCGGAACGGCCGTATTTCATGCTCGTCCTCGCAGGCATCACAATCAGCCTCATCACCCTCTTCTTTGCCCCCGGCTCCCTCTCCCGAATACTGGGATTTCTCGTCGTCATCTCCGCCCTCCTCGTCTGGTGGGAAATCTACATCGCCATTGGCAGCGCCACCGGCAACACCCTGCCCCTAACCCAATTCCCCTGGATGATGCCCCACTGGCAAAAAGTAGCCGAAGTCATGCTCCAACCAGCCCGCCGCAATGGCCCCCACCTGCTCATTTGGATCTTAACACAGGCCGCCATGATAACCTGGCTGGAAGCATTGACCGGATTCATCATTGGCAGCCTGCTGGGCTTTGGGCTTGGCATCTTATTTGCCCATTCAGCCCTGCTAGAACGTAGTTTGTTGCCCTACGTTGTCGCTTCCCAAACCGTTCCCATTATTGCCATTGCGCCCATGATCGTGGCATTTTTAGGGCAGGGTTGGCTGCCAGTAGCTGTCATTGCTGCCTATCTCACCTTTTTCCCCGTTACCGTAAACACCTTGCGCGGATTGCTCTCACCTGCATCCCTTAAACTGGAACTCATGCATACTTATGCGGCCAATCGGCGCACCATTTTGTGGAAACTGCGAGTCCCTTCTGCCCTTCCCTTCATTTTTACTGCGCTAAAGGTATCTGCTACCACCAGTGTGGTCGGCGCAATTGTTGGCGAATTACCCAGCAGCCGCAGTGATGGCCTGGCGGCGGCTATTTTAAGGGCTAGTGGCAACTACGCCGCAGAACCGGAAAAACTTTGGGCGGCCATCATCATGGCCTCTCTGGTGGGTATCTTGTTTTTTGGCATTGTGAGTTTAATTGAACGGCGTGCTTTGCGCGGCTTGACTGCTGCCCAATCCTGAACAAGTCTTTTGATTCGCCTGGTAACTGGCAAGCCAGAAATCAGACCATACCCGCAAAAATTATTTTTTAGGCAAACCGCAGAAGGTTATTAGAGATAACAAATGCCTGTTCTTTGCGGTTTATCTATTCCCTGTCAAGAAAAAGTGAAAGATGATGTCAAATTCGCAGCCTGTTATTGCCATAGAAAATGCCACTAAAATTTTCAATCAAGGCGATCCAAACGAAGTTGTTGCCTTGGAAAACATTAACCTGACCATTGAACCGGGGGAATTTGTTTCGCTTATTGGGCCGTCGGGATGCGGCAAATCGACGCTGCTGCGACTGGTAGCCGATTTGATTGCGCCGACAAGTGGGCGGGTGGTGGTGAATGGCAAAACACCAACGGAAGCCCGGTTGGGACGGGAATATGGCTTTGTTTTTCAGGCGGCCACGCTGTATGAGTGGCGTACAATTCGGAAGAATGTAGAACTGCCTTTGGAGGTAATGGGTTTTTCTCCAGAGGAGAGGGCTAAGCGGGCACAGGAAATGTTGGAGATGGTGGAGCTTGGCCGTTTTGGGGATCATTATCCGCTTCAGTTGTCGGGTGGTATGCAGCAGCGTGCTTCTATTGCACGGGCGTTGGCGTTTCGTCCGCCTTTGTTGTTGATGGATGAGCCGTTTGGGGCGCTGGACGAATTTACGCGGGACAGGATGAATATGGAGCTGCTGCGTATTTGGCGGCAGACTGGGACAACGATTGTGTTTGTAACGCACAGTATTGCCGAAGCGGTCTTTTTGTCTGGCAGGGTGGTGGTGATGTCGCCGCGGCCTGGCCGTATTAAGGATATTATTCCGATTGAACTGCCGCGGCCACGGGTGTTTGATACGAAGGAACTGCCTGCTTATTTTGAGGCGGTGACGCGGGTGCGGGAGAGTTTGCGGGATGCGTTTTTGGGAGGGGATGTGTGATGAGAAACGGCCGTTACGCTTCCTGGCTTTCACGCATCAACTACTACCTGCCAACCATCTTTGTGGCCGTTGCTGTTTTACTCATTTGGGAACTCACCATACGCCTGTTTGACATCCGCCAATTCCTCCTGCCCAGCCCCAGCAGCATTGCCAAATCCCTTGTAAACGAATGGGGTTTGATTCGCCCCCGCATTTGGAACACCACCAGAGGCGCACTTGGCGGTTTTGCCATTGGTGTCACAGCCGGCATTATGATGGCATTCATTACAGCCAGATTCGCCGCCCTCACAGAAGCAATGATGCCATTTGCCATTGCCGCCAACTCAGTGCCGATTGTTGCCCTTTCACCCATCATGTTCAACTGGTTTGGGCCAACCAACCCCGTTTCATGGATGATGATAGTTGCCATCATTGTCTTTTTTCCAGTGATGATTAATGTCACCAGAGGATTGACAGAAGTATCTCCAGCCGCGTTGGAACTGCTGCACAGCTACGCCGCCAGTGAATACAAAATATTGTTTTCACTGCGAATACCCAATTCACTGCCCTATTTATTTAGTGCTTTGCGTGTAGCCAGCGTGTTAAGCATGATTGGCGCAATTGTCGCCGATTTTTTCGGGGCAGAGCGAACAACATTGGGACGGTATGTAACAGAAGAGGCCGCCTCGCTGCGTTTTGACAACACGTGGGCGGCGGTTGTGGTAGCCAGTGTGATAGGTATTCTTTTTTATTCATTCATTATTCTTTTGGAAAAGTGGCTGACACCCTGGTCACAAGAAGATATTGGCTGACTGTTTCTGTTAAGAAGCAGGGGCAAAGGAGGTGTTGGGGCTGAGAACTGACATGCGTAGAGATGTCTCTTTTTTACGAAACCTCGTTTTATCTGCTAATCCTCAGGTGATTGCTTTTTGGGCAGTTTGTTTGGGGATGTGCATGACACACGCAGCAAGGAGGAAAGAAATGAAACGTAAGTGGATATTGTTGGCAGTTTTGGTGGCAGTGCTTTTGGTTTTGTCTGCTTGTGGGGGCGGAGAAGCCGAGATGACACCTGTTCGGGTACAGCTTCAATGGGTCGCGCAGTCACAATTTGCCGGGTATTATGCCGCATTGGCAGAAGGTTATTATGCGGATGAAGGATTGGATGTCACCATTTTGGAGGGTGCTCCTGATATTGTGCCACAGCAGGTTTGTGTGAATGGTGGCGCTGAGTTTTGTACAGCCTGGGTTCCCAAGGCGTTGGAGTCTCGTGAAGCAGGGGCTGATTTGGTCAATATTGCTCAAATTTTTCAGCGGAGTGGGACGCGGCAGGTAGCTTTTGCAGATTCTGGTATTACTTCGGTTGAAGATTTGCGGGGCAAACGAGTTGGTGTTTGGGGGTTTGGCAATGAGCATGAGGTGTTTGCGGCTTTGCGCCAGGCTGGCATTGATCCGGAAAATCCGAATGATGTGACGATTGTGGTGCAGCCTTTTGATATGACGCTGCTTTTGCAGGGTGAAATTGATGCGGCGGAGGCTGAGATTTATAACGAGTATGCGATGGTTTTGGAGCAGGAGAATCCGGCTACGGGTGCGTTGTACCAGCCTGAGGATTTGGTGGTGATTGATTACAATGAGGTTGGTACGGCGATGCTGCAAGATGCGGTGTGGACGACTGAATCGTGGTTGAGTCAGGATGGTAATGAGGATACGGCCGTTCGCTTTTTGCGGGCAACGTTCAAAGGCTGGATGTTCTGCCGCGATAATTTTGATGCATGTGTGGAGCATGTATTAAATGCCGGCCCCACTTTGGGCGAGAGCCATATGCGCTGGCAGTTGAATGAAATTAATGCGCTTATTTGGCCGTCGCCGGATGGCATTGGCGTGATGAACCCGGCTTTGTATGACCAGACAGTGCGCGTGGCAATGGATAGTGGTGTATTAACGGCCGTACCAGACGAAACGGCCGTGCGCACCGATTTAGCCACCCAGGCCCTCCAGGGGCTGGACGGAGACACCACCGGGACGAACTTTAGCAAAATATCGGTACAACTCCAGCCCGGCGGTGAGTAAATGGGTGATTGAGTTATTGGGCCATTGGCAATTGAGCATAAATCTGCAATGAACTGAGAAAACTCATACAGTTACAAATAAAAAACGGTGGTTGTGCAATTTGCCAACCACCGTTTTTTATATCTTTGTTTTCCGCAGCCTTAAAATGGGCTGGAAGAAATCAAGCTGCTAACCAGAGCAAGAATCATGCTCAAAGCAATAAAAATACCCAAAACCATAATGGCTTTTTCAGAAAACGTCCGTTTCCGTTTATAAATTTTTGCTTTGGCAGGAACTGGCGGCGGTTGTTTCTTCGGTTTGCGTCTTTTTGTCGTCTTAGCCATGATCGACTCCTTCAATATAATCCTGATTTGGCGGTAGTATAGCACACAATATAATATCTTAAACTTACAAAGCCATTAAAGGTTTTTCACTGAAACCCTCCCCTTCTTTCTCCGTATAGAAAGCAAGCCGCAAGCAGACCGCATTGTAAAACACAAGATTTACCTTGTATAATCTTTTCAATGCCACTGCCATAAAACAGCCAAGGACAACATCATGCTTCAGGAATTTCTTTCCACCAGCGGGTTAAATCTCGTTTATTCAGCCGCACTTTTAATCAGTTTCATATTTGCTGTGCTGTCCCTCATTGGCGCAGAAGTGGGCGATGCCTTGGATTTTGATGCCGATTTTGATACGGATGGCGGCGTTGATTTTATAAATATCAGCCCATTTGCATTAGCAATGTTTGGCGCAGGCTTTGGCATTACTGGCTTGATTACGCGCATTTGGCTAGACATGACGGCCGTTCCCAGCATACTTTGGGCTTCCGGTGTGGGCATCGTCGTTGGCGCAGCCGCCCAAGCCCTCTTCATTTATGTGCTGTCCCCCACAAAATCCAGCCACTTTTCCCTAAACGATGACATTGGCCGCGAAGCAGAAGTCATCATCACCATTCCCGCCAACGGCATGGGGCAAATTGCCTACGACAACGTCAGCGGCCGCGTGACCTTAGGGGCACGCTCATTAAGCGGAAAATCAATCAAAAGCGGTCAATTTGTCATCATCGAAAGAGTGACTGGCCGCGTGGCCTTTGTCCGTCCCTCTGACAACCACTCATAATCAAACTGTTTTGCGCTTCGTCAATGCAAGACGCGGCAGACAGTATATTTTGTTTTAGTCATCTGACATTTTTAACAACAGGGAATTGGACACGGATTCACACAGATAAACACGGATAAGTCAGCAAAAAATCCGTGTCATCCGCGTTTATCTGCGTCCTAACAAAAACTGTCAGGTAGCCAGTATTTTATTCATTTTTTAGCTGTTCAGGAGAAACGCAATGGATCTAAATGTGTTAACGGCAATTGGTATATTTCTGGTTGTTTTCATTGTCTTTGCCCTGGCATTTGCCTGGGCCAGCCGGGTAAAGAAAGTTGGCCCAAACGAAGTGCTGGTTATTTCCGGGCGGGGCGAGGGACGCAAAGACATTGGCTCCATTGATAGCAAATTCCGCATTGTGACAGGCGGCCGTTCCTTCATTTGGCCGGTTTTGGAACGTGTCGATTACCTTTCATTGGAAATTATGACCATCGACATCACCACACCAGACGTACCCACTGTTCAGGGTGTGCCCGTTACGGTAGATGGCGTGGCTCAGGTAAAAATTGGCAGCGACGAAAATTCCATTCGTACGGCAGCCATTCAATTCTTGTCTAAAACCCAAGACCAAATTCAACACGTTGCCCACGAAACATTGGCCGGTCATTTACGCGCAATTTTAGGCACACTCACGGTAGAGCAGTTATACAAAGACCGGGAAGCATTCGCCCAAAAAGTGCAGGAAGTTTCGGGTGATGACATGGCGAGCATGGGGCTTGAAATTGTCTCATTTGTCATTAAAGACATTAGTGATGCAGAAGGGTATCTGGAGGCGTTAGGTCGTCCCAGAATTGCCCAGGTAAAGCGTGATGCGGCCATTGGTGAAGCAGAAGCGGCCAGAGATGCCACGATTGAAAGCGCAAAAGCCCGGCAGGCTGGTGAATCGGCCAAGTTTGATGCGGAAACGCGCATTGCTGAAAGCCGCAAGAATTATGAAGTAGAGCAGGCGGCGTTCCTGGCGGAAACAAACCGGAAGAAGGCAGAAGCAGACCTGGCTTATAAGCTGCAAGAGAATGTGGTGCTGCAAAAAGTGAAGGCCGAAGAAGTTGAAGTAGAAGTTGTGGCTAAAAAGAAGCAAATTGAAGTGCAGCATCAGGAAGCACTGCGCCGTGAGCAGGAGTTGGAAGCAACGGTGCGCAAGCCTGTAGAAGCAGAGCAGTACAAGATTCGGACGTTGGCTGAGGCGCGGCAGTATCAATTGCAAACAGAAGCAACGGGTGAAGCAGAAGCGATTCGCCGGCGTGGTGAAGCGGAAGCGGATGCGAATAAGGCGCGTGGTTTGGCAGAAGCGGAAGTTTTGAAGCAGCAGGGTTTGTCGGAAGCGGCCGTTATTCGTGAGCAGGGTCTTGCAGAAGCAGAGGCAACCATGAAAAAGGCTGACGCATGGAAGGAATACACGCAGGCGGCTATTTTGCAGCAGCTTTTGGATAAGCTGCCAGAGGTGGCGGCGGCCATTGCCCAACCATTGTCAAAGACGGAGCGGATTGTTGTGGTGAATACGGGCGGTGAAGGCGGTGCAGGTGCGTCGAAAGTGACGCAGGATGTGACGAATATCATCGCTCAGGTTCCGGCTACAGTGGAGGCTTTGACGGGAATGGATTTGATGAGTGCGTTGGGTAATCTGGCTGGGTTTAAGCCTGAATCGGATGCTTCGGAGGATAACGAAGAAGCGAAGTAAGCCTGATGTAGTTGGTTGCAGCCCGGTGCTTTTTGGAGAGCGCCGGGCTTTTTTTACGGCCGTT
>CAZRIB010000202.1:0-7335 GCA_964600035.1 uncultured Ardenticatenaceae bacterium
TTCATAATTCATAATTTTCGAAGGAGTTGCGCATGAGCACAAATAAAAAAACGCTGCAAAAACAGTTACGTGCCATTAACCGCAAACTGGCAGAGGCTGAAGCCGCCGACGACCAGATAGAAACGGCCGCATGTCTCAGCCAGCGTGCCGGAATTTATGTGCTGCTGGGGCACTGGACAGAGGCCGCCGCAGATTTGGGGCGGGTGGCCGCGCTGGCCGCCGCCGATGGCGAACTGTTTTACCAGGCGCGCGCTCTGTACGGGCAGGCCAAAGCCCTGGCCAACGTGCCAGGAAAAGAACAAGAGGCCATTGCCCTGCTGCAGCAAACGGCCGTTTTGCAGCAAAAATTGGGCAATACCGAACCACAAGCCGAGGCACTGCTGCAACTTGCCGAATTGCAGTTGTCCACCGAGGCATACCAGGCCGCACTGGATACGGCCGCACAAGGCATCGCCTGTCTGTCGCCCAAACCGGAACACAAGGAACGGCTGCTCGCCTTTTACCGGCTGCGGATGCTGGCCTGGCTGTTTTTGCTGCAATTTGAACAGGCAGCGGCAGAGTTGGAAACGGCCGTTACCCTGGCTGAAACCCACGACTGGCAAAAAGAAGCCACCGAACTACGCTGGCAGCAGCAAACACTTGCTTCCCTGCTCAATGGCGAAACATCCCCCAACGAACTGGTACAGCTTTTGCAGCGGGCCAAAGCTACCGACCAGCCCCACATTTTGCAAGATGTCCAACTGCAGCAAGCACAGCAGGCATGGGAAAACGGCCGTTACCAAAACGCCATCGAAGAAGCAGAAAATGCCCTGACAGCCATCCGCCAGGCCACAGACCCCGGTCGCTTCATGCGCTACTTCTACGCCAGCCTCATCATTGCCCAGGCACAAGAGTCACTCAACAATCGGGTAGGGGTGCTGGTAGCCTTGCTGCGGTGCAAAGTGTATCTGGAAACCCATCTGGGCAAAGAAGCAGGCACCATGATGAACAAATTGCTGGACAGTCTGCAAAAACCATGGGGAGTAGATGGTCTAAACCAGGCCGCTGCCGATTATCGGGAATGGGTTGCGGCCAACGGGCCAATTGTGGTGTGAGTTAATTTGACAAGACAAAGGAACGTAATCCATGACAAGACGTTTCCCGTTATGGTTAACAGGTTTCATTTTGCTCACAGGCTGCCGCGCTGAACAAACCAACGGGCTGTCCGGGGGGGCAATAGCCGCTGCCGGTTTTTTGACGCTGATTTTGCTGCTGCTCATCATCTGGCTGGTGTATCAGGCGGAGCGACGCTGGCAGCTTTTGCAGATGATACGGCCGTCTCGCTGGCTGCGAAAAGTACCCCGCTTCCGGGAAGCCAAAGGGCTGGAACGGCAAATCAACACCCTGACCCAAACCTTCAAACGGTTTCAAAAATTCATTCCCGGCCTGAAAAATGTGGACTTGCCCCAAATACCCGGCAAAAGCGGCAAACACGGCCGTTCTCGTTCGGCCATTGTGCCAGATGTGAAGAAGTTACAAAAAAGTGGCAAAAAGTTGTCCGGCGTGGTGTTACCGGCTGCAGCAGAGCGGGAAACGGTGACAGAACCGGTGACAGAGACAGAAGAAACGGCCGTTCCCGTCGCGCCAGCCACCCCACCACCAACAGAGCCAGATAAACCGGAAACGGCCGCTGCCGTCCCCCCCGCCATCGGTCAGCCCACCGGCCAGGCACACCCGGCAGACGACCGCGACCTGACTGGCAGCCAGTTCGGCCGCTACCGCATCGATGCCCAAGTAATCAGAAACAGCCAACAAACCATCTACCAGGGAATGGACTGCAACTTGGGGCGGCCTGTACGCATCTACCAGATTCCCTTGCCACCGACTGGCAACATATCCCAATTCCAGGAAAGCATCCAAACGATTGCCCGTATCTCCCATCCGGCCATTGCCCTCGTACATGACACCTTCATTCAGGAAACGGCCGTGCTGATTGTTTACGAACACACAGCTACCCAGTCCAGCGCCGACTTTTTAGCCCACATGCAGGCACAAGGCACACCAATTAGCCTGCCCCATCTGCTAGCGCTGGCGGCACAAGTGGCAGAAGGTATGGCCGCCGCGCACAAAGTTGGCATCGTACACGGCCGTCTCCACCCTGACCATATTTTCATCGCCCCGGCCACCAATGACATCCCCTGGCAGGCCAAAATTACCGGTTTTGGTCTGGCACACCTGCTCCCCGCGCAGCAACACCCTTACCAGGCCCCGGAACAGGCACAGGGAAAAACTGACACCTGCAGCGACATTTTTGCCCTGGGCGCAGTGCTGTACCGGTGGGTAACCGGGCAGTCACCTACCGGCGAAACAACGCCTACCCAACTGCGCCCCGGTCTGCCGCCAGAAGTGGAACAGGTTATCTTGCGGGCGATGGCTGCCAATCCATCGGAACGATATGCCGATGCCGGAGAGATGGCTGCTGCGCTGCGTGCCCTTTCCCGCCAACTGGCCTTGCTGCACGAGCAGGAGCAACTGGTACAGCAAACCCAGCCAGCCGCCAATCCTGTGTTGTACATTTTATGCGCCGGGGAACGGCCGCGCGCTGTACCATTGACAAAAGAAAAGCTGTTTGTCGGATCAGGACTGGACAATGAGGTCTATTTGCCTTCGCGTGCTGTTGAGCCTTGCCACGCTCAGCTGCAGAAAAGCCTTTTGGGCTGGCAGGTGACAGATTTGGGCAGTGCCAGCGGCTCTTTTGTAGCCGGGGCGCGGCTGCTGCCTCAAGTGGGGGAAGAATGGGATGAACGGCAGCCGCTGGTGATTGGCCCATACACGCTCATGTGGGCGGTGGGTGAAGGATTGCCGTCTGGTTGGTTGGAGAAAGCAGGGCTGCCGCAGGGCACGGCCGTACCAACAGACGAGGCAGCCAGGGCAACGGCCGTTTCCCTGCAACTCACACCTTCATCCGCCGAGGTTAATCCCGGCGATACCGCCACTTTTTCCCTGTTTTTACGAAACAACAGCGCCCAGGTTGACCATTTTCATGTCCGGGTGGGGGGTGTTCCGGCAGGATGGCTGCTCATTTCCGGCAATGATGTGCAGCTTATGCCGGGAGATGGGTACACCCTGCTGTTGACGGTGACGCCCCCTCTGGACCACACAGCAGCAGCTGGCGACTACCCGCTTCAGGTATGGGTATCGCCCAAGACAAACCCGACGCAGGCAGCACAGGCAGAGGCGTTGTTGACAGTACGGCCGTTTACCCGTGTAACGGGCACACTGGAACCGGCCAAAATTCGCAACAAGGGCACAGCCTGCCTGACGCTGACCAACCAGGGGAATGTGGCAACGGCCGTTTCGGTGCTGCCGGTAGATAATGGCGAAGAAGCAGTGAGAGTGTCGCTGCCGGAACCAGTGACGCTCTCCCCCGGTGAAGTGGTGACTATAGAGATTCCGGTGCGAGGCAAACGGCCGTTTCTTGGTTCCCGCCGCCTGCTTCCCTTTAGCTTAAAGACAGTGGCCGATGGTGATGAGTTATTGCACAACAGCCAGTTGGAGTTACGGCCGTATCTGCCTGCCTGGGTCATCCCCCTGTTCGCCTTCCTCTTTCTCATCGCCCTCTTCCTGTTCAACTACAGGCAAAATCAGGCACAGCTTGCCCAGACCAACGCCATCGCTACCCAAATGGCAGCCCCCACCCCGCGCCCGCCCATACCACGAACCACACCAACCCCCATCCCTTTTCCAGCCACCTGTGCTGAAATCAAAACAAACCAACCCGATGCCGCTGACGGCGCATACACGCTGTATATCCAACACAACCAATCCCTGCCGGTAACAATTTATTGCGCCGATATGGACGGCACACCGACGGCTTATCTGCCGCTGCCCCAGGATGAAAATAGCAATTATGCGACCGCCCGCTACCCGGCACATGAACTGACAACCCGCTTTGAACGGGTACGTATTGACATGCGTACCCTGGTGATTGACCCCACAGACCGAACGTTCACTGTCACGACTGGCAGCCTGCCGGATAATTTGGCAGAACCGTATTACAACGATTTTGGCAGTGCGCTTGGCTGCCGCAGTGAGTCTGGTGCGGATGTGGTGGGGCGCGCCAATATCAATTTGCAGGGAACGGGATTCGCGCTTGCGGAAACGGCCGTTTTCCTGGTGGAAGGGCAGGACGTTTCCCCTAATTCTGGCGTGACCATCAATGAAGCAAGAACCGTCGTCGAGATGCAGGTAAGCGGGCTGTGTGGCTGGATACGGCCGTTTAATGGCATCCCGCTGGTGTACACAGGCGCAAACTAGCACAGAAAGCATTAAGTCCCTGCTATGTGAGATCGTAGATGAAAACAAAAAAACGCGGAATTCTGTTTTTGTTTATTATCGTCGTCTTGCTTGCCATCATTTTTTTTCCTGACTGGTTGACGCGCGGCCAGCCCTTGTATATCGCCGTCGTTGGTCCCATGAGCGGCCCCACCCAGGATGATGGCCGGGATATGGCACAGGGTATCCAGTTGTATCTGGATGAACTGAATGCACAGGGGGGAATAAACGGCCGTCCTGTCAAACTACTCATCTACGACGACCAAAACGACCCGGCACAGGCACAAGCCATCGCCAACGAAATAGCTGCTAACGACCAGATACTATTCGTGTTGGGGCATATGTTTAGCTCCACATCTCTGGCTGCCGCGCCCGTGTACCAGCAGGCCGGTATCCCCGCCATTACTGCCTCAGCGACCGCCGAAGCCATCACCGCCGACAACCCCTTCTATTTCCGCGTCATCGCCAACGGCCACGACCAGGGCGCATTTCTGGCAAATTACGCCTTCCGTATCATGGCCGAGCCGGTTGCCAGCATCATCTACGATGAAGATGCTTTTGGCCGCAGTTTACAAGAAGCATTTGCCAACACTTTTCGTGGTCTGGGTGGTGAACTGCGTTACACCTGGCATTTTGACAACCAGTCCCCCACCCTGGCTGACGATCTGGCACAAATAACGGCCGATATTGTCCGCGCCGACAAGGGAACACCGGGCATCATCCTGCTGGCTACCCACGTCCCGGAGGGCCGAGAGCTTATTGTGCAACTGCGGCGACAGGGCGTGATGCTGCCCCTGCTAGGCCCCACTTCGCTGGGCAACCCACGTTTTTCAGAGCAGTTCGCCGATTTGCCGGAAGAGGTAACCCAGCCCGGCTTTTTTCTGGACAATTTGTACGCAGTGACGCCGATTTTGTTTGATGTCGCCGGGGAAGAGGCACAACAATTTTATGACCGGTATGCTGCTCAATATGATTCTGCGCCTGGTTTGAAGGCAGTCGGGTATTATGATGCGGCCAAAGTGGGGTTAACGGCCGTACAGCAAGCCAACATCAGCGGTCAGCCCCAAACCATTACAACCGACCGGCAAAAAATTCGGGATGCACTGGCAGCCATGAACAGCGCGGAGAACAGCGTCACCGGCATCACCGGCCCACTTTTCTTCAATCGGCAAGGCGATCTGGTGAAACCCATGTTTGTCGGTACATTTGCCCAACAAAAATTTATCGCCGCCCTCACCCAGCTTCAGCCAGTCATTGACCTGAGCCGTATTCCCGATTTAGAGGCAGAGATAGATGCCGGACGCATCCTCATTGTGGACGGACAATATATGTACCGCACCAATGTCGTTCAGACAGGCATTGACATCATCCGCGTGAATGACATTGATACCAGCCAATCGCGCTATCAGCTTGATTTTTACCTTTGGCTGCGGCACAGACCAGGCGCAGACGCGGCTAATATTGAATTTTTGAACAGTGTTACCCCGATTGAATTGGGTGATCCGATTGCAGAAGAATTAACAGACACGCTGCACTATCGCCTCTGGCGGGTGAAAGCTGAATTTGAAGGGGATTTTGACTACCATCAATTCCCCTTTGACAGGCAGCCTCTTTCTGTGCAGCTGCGCCACAAAATACTACTACGCGAAAATTTGATTTATGTTGTGGACGAGTTAGGGCTGCGGGAGACATCACCAACGGCCGTTTTGGAGCGATTGCAGCGCAGTGATGCCTTTGACGCCATTAACAACTGGCAGGTAAATAACATTCAGCACTATACCGACAGCCTGTACAGCGAATCTACGTTGGGTGATCCCCATTTTTTGCGTATTGGGGAAACCCCGCTAACTTATTCCAGATTCAATACAGTCTTGTTTATTGAGCGCAATGCCATCAGCTTTGTCATCAAAAACTTATTGCCGTTGATTATCATTGTCTCCCTGGCCTACGTGGTCTTTTACATCCCCATTCAAACGCTGGCCCCACGCATCATTATCAGTGTCAATGCGCTGTTGACTACTGCCTTTTTCCATTTGCGGCTGGCTGGCGATTTGCCCGGTATTGGGTATCTGGTTGCGTTGGACTATCTGTTCTACGGCACATATTTGCTGATTAGCTGGCAGTTGTCCCTGACGGTCTGGGCGAACCAGGCCAACCAGCAAGGCAATGCAGCACTGGTTGATCGGCTGAATGGCGTGGGAAAGGCGGTGTATCCGGTGGCGATTGTGTTGGGTGCGATGGCCTGGATTTGGCTGTTTGACCCGGCATTGCCAGCAGCCTGGCAAAATTTATGGAGCAGAATGGAAGAAACGGCCGTTGCCGCCAACCCCGTTGTCATCCCTGAAAACACCACCGAAGAGACCACCACTTTAACGCTGGCTTCCTGGCGAGTCGAAGACAGTGCTCAGATGAACCACATTCTGGATGCCTTTCACCAACAGCATCCTGATATTACCATTCAGTTTGTGCCGATGGTGGCTACCCGCTACAACGACACCATTCAGGCACAACTGGAAAATGGCACGGCCGCCGATTTGCTCTACCTGCGCTCCTTCACCCTGTCGCAGCAGTTGTATGCAGCGGGATACCTGGAACCATTGGCCGACTTGCCCGGCCTAACCGAAAATTTTGCACCTGCCTCTCTGGAACCGTGGCTGGGTGAGGATGGCGTGCCCTATGGTGTCCCTTTTATTGCTGTGTCCCATGCCATTTATTACAACGAAGACCTCTTTGCGGAACTGGGTGTGTTACCGCCACAAACGTGGGAGGAACTGCTGACAGTGGCCCAAACGGTACAGGAAGCGGGCTACATTCCCTTTGCCAACGGTTCGGGTGAACAATGGACAATTGCCGAGTTGGTGTTTATGAATCTGGCACCGAACTTTATTGGGGGACGTGAAGGGCGGCTGGCTTATTTGCGGGGAGAACGTTGTTTTGATGATGCGGCGATGGTAGCGGCATTTACGGCCGTTGCTGACCTTGCCCCCTACTTCCCGCCTAACCATGCCGAACTGACCTACG
>CAZRIB010000203.1:0-7331 GCA_964600035.1 uncultured Ardenticatenaceae bacterium
TGTACAGAAGGCTGCAAGAGAACATTTGAGCAAGACCCGGACCCGTTTATGGCGGAAGACATTCCCCATCCGGCTGAATAAAATCCAATTCATTATAAATGGTGAATGGTGAATGGTGAACTGAGAGCCTAAGCCTAATCACCATTCACCATTCCAAAATGATTTTCAACAAAAGTGTTTTGATATTGCAAATTCATTGGCATCCTTATCGAGAGCATTACACACACCCGCACCCATCCATCACAGGCCACTTACTGGTTGCTCCGGCACTTTATAGTCCGCAGCTAAACAGTAAGCGAGATATTGTTGTTTATTTGCCGCCATCGTATGCCACAGGAAACGGCCGTTACCCGGTACTCTACATGCAAGACGGCCAAAACCTCTTCGACAACACCCTAAGCTTCTCCGGCGAATGGCAGGTAGACGAAACAATGGAACAACTCAGCCGGGAGGAAGGGCTGGAAGCCATAGTCGTCGGCATTGCCAATGGCGGAGCAGAGCGGCTGAATGAATACAGCCCGTTTCGAGACAAGAAACACGGAGGCGGCAAGGGTGATGAATATCTGGAATTTGTGGTGAACACGCTCAAACCAATCATCGACGAATCGTTTCGCACCTTACCAGAACAAGCCCACACCGGCATCATCGGCTCTTCGATGGGCGGATTAATCAGTTTGTATGCCTTTTTCCGGCATCCCCAAACGTTTGGCTTTACCGGCGTGATGAGTCCGTCCCTCTGGTTTGCCGATGATGCGATATTGCACTATGTGAAGGAAACGGCCGTTTACCATCCCGGCAAAATTTATTTGGATGCCGGTACGCGGGAATTAGGCGATGGCTGGCAAAACACACTGCTCATGAAATCACGCCGCTATTACGGCCGTGTTCGTCGCCTAAAACGCATGTTGGTACACAAAGGCTACCGCCCCGTACACCAACTGCTGCACATAGAAGGCAAAAACCACAAACATCAGGAATGGGCCTGGGCACTGCGGCTGCCAAATGCCATCCGCTTCTTTCTCGGTGGAAACATTCAGCGATAACAAGTATGATGAAGATGAAAACCAATGATTAATGATTGATGATTAAAGCCCAAAGCACGCGCAAACCAATTTAATCTATGAATCAATGAATCACCAATCTTCATAACCTTGGGAAAAAAGAAAAATGTCCACACTCACCAACACAAAAAATAAAAAGAAATTTGGTCTGACCCATTCCTATACAACCCATTACCTCACCCGCCAAAAAAGCACAAACCAACCACAAACTGGCTGGCAAAGTTGGCATATCCTGGCTGGCCTCATCATTTGTACGCTGGCCATTATCCTCATCTGGCAAACATGGGAACCCGCCGCCACATTAATGACCCTCATCAGCGATCAGGAAGCGGTGAGCCAATATCTCAAGAGCTATGGCGCGCTGGGGCCAATTGTGCTGGCAATTGTGCAGTTCATTCAGGTTCTGGCGGCCGTTATTCCGGGGCATGTCTTCATCATTGCGGCCGGGTATGTGTACGGCTTTATGCCTGCCTTTTTGATGAACTGGTTGTTTGTGGTGATGGCCAGCCAACTGGGGTTTACTATTGCGCAGTGGGCGGGACGGCCGTTAATCAACAAACTCGCCCCACCCGAACTCGTCAACAAATGGCAGGCCATCGCCGAAGAACAAGGCTTTGCCTTTTTCACCATCGCCTTCCTGCTGCCCGTTTTCCCCACCGATGTGATGAACTTTGTCGCCGGCCTGACAGGAATGTCACAAAAGAAATTTTTCGCCGCCAACGCCCTGGGACGTATGCCCGGCGTGATCATGCTCACCCTCATTGGCTCACACGGGCTGGAGCTTACCCCTACCGCCTGGGCAATCATGGGAACCATCGTAGCCGCTTTTTACCTGACAGGACGAATCTTTGTCACCCGGCTGGAAAAACGCCTCCAAGCACAGAACAATTAGCGCGTTTTCCTGCATGTATCTCCCCTCTTAACTAACTGCCTGCATCCTCTATCTCCAAATCCAGTGCACGTAACCCGAAGTCCGTATACCGTTTTTCAACGAAGTTACCAGAGGTAGCGCACACGGATCACGGATTACGGATTACTGAACACGGGTACTGGTCTCATCTCGCCGTATGGCATAACATAGTATGGCATAACATAGAGGAACGCTGTTTGGAGGTACATAAAAATGAAAGAAAGACAAAACTCAGAGCAGAAAATTTGGCTGTGGCTGCTGCTCGTTTCTTCCCTGACAGGCATTTCCATCTGGTATGTAGAACGGTTAGCGGCTGCACCATTTAGCGCATGGGGTTCAGAAACGGCCGTTACCTTCAGCTACTTTACAAATTTAAGCAACGCCATCATCATTATCATGGCGGCCACCCTGCTGGCCAAACGCGGCCCCTTGTACAACTGGTTTCGCTCCCCGTCCGTCCAGGCCGCCTGCTCCCTCTACATCGCCTTTGTCGGGCTGGGCTTCTGGTTCCTGCTCGGCGGCCCCGGCGAAATCAACACCCTGACAGGCTGGATTGCTCAAGCCACTGCCCATACCCTCTCCCCCATACTCGGCTTCATTTACTGGCTTCGGGTTGTGCCCAAAGGCCATCTTTCCTGGCGCGATCCATTTTTATGGCTCATCTACCCCATTCTGTACTTAATTTACTGGCTGTTTCGGGGTCCCCGTGTCGGCTATTACCCCTACTTTTTCATTGACGTGAACGCGCTTGGCTACTCTGGCGTGGCAATGTGGTCAGGGGCACTGATTGTCGTCTTTTTGGTGTTGGGCATGTTGATGTTGCTTGTGGACAAAAAGCAGTCGGCTTGACCCCATGCACCCACTACGCCTGCCAGATCAGTTTGTTCGCACGGTCGAACAAACTTTTGCTCCCCAAGGGCGCGAATGGCTTCAGAATCTCCCCAACCTGCTGGCGTGGTGTGGGCATCACTGGCAGCTAACCATTCTGCCCTCTTATCCGAACCTGTCCTATAACTATGTTGCGCCTGCCCGCCGCCGCGATGGCACGGCCGTTGTCTTAAAACTGGGTGTTCCCCGGCAAGAACTGGTCACCGAAGCCGCCGCTTTGGCCCACTTCAATGGCAAAGGGGCCGTCCGCCTGCTGGCCGCCAATTTGGAAAAGGGAGCGCTGCTTTTAGACCAGTTAATGCCCGGCTGCACACTGGCCTCCCAACTGCTGTCTGGTCAGATAGATGACGACACGGCCACCCGATTGGCCGCGCAAGTCATGGCTGCTTTGTGGCAGCCGCCGCCTGACCAGCATCCATTCCCCACCACGGCAGAGTGGGCAAAAGGCTTTCAACGGCTGCGGCACCATTTTGCCGGGGGAACAGGGCCGCTGCCGGAAAAGTGGGTTGTCCGGGCAGAAGCCATCTTTGCGGAACTGCTCGCTGACAGCAGCCCGCCTGTTCTGCTTCATGGCGACTTGCATCATGAAAATATTTTGGCAAACGGGGAAGGCACGTGGACGGCCGTTGACCCTAAAGGCGTTATTGGCGAACCTGCATACGAAGCGGGCGCACTCCTGCGCAATCCGTACCCCGCCGTGAGTACCTGGCCGGAACTCCACAAACGGCAGGCACGCCGTCTGGCTGTTTTGGCAGAAACGCTGGCTCTGGACAGGCAAAAATTGGCGCTGTGGGCCTTTGCCCAGGCTGTCCTTTCTGCCTGGTGGAGCATAGAGGATGGCGGTACAGTGGAAGCACGCTGGCTGACGATTGCTCAATCGCTTGCGCCAGAAATGTAAGTTGAACGGGGGGGGAACAGAAACGGCCGTAAAAGCAATGACCACAAACGGGCACGCATAAAGTCAGGCGCTTTGCAGCCACACGTCATGACAATGTTCAGCAGGCATGATGCTTGCTGAACATTTTTTATGCCACATATGCCGTTAATCTTTCGCGTTTGCCCTTTGCATCAATATATCGTAACGATGCGGTGTGGAATTTTTCTGGGGCAAAATGGGCTGCTGCTTCCGAAACGAGCAGTTCACCCGATTGGGCGGCATTCATCAGTCTGCTGGCTGTATTGACTGTGTCTCCTAGAATGTCGTAACTGCGGGTGCTTTTTGATCCAAGCAGGCCTTCGATAACGTCTCCGGCGTGCAGTCCTAACCCTACTGATAAGTCATATGGCTGCAGCATTTTTTGGAGGGTTTGTTTAAGGGTAACGGCCGTTTCTATCGCCTGCTTCGGGTCTACAAACCAGGTCATCACTTCATCACCGATAAAATGCGGCTTCGCTCCCTGATTTTCAACAATAATTTTTTCTGCAATGTCATAAAATTCATTCAACATTGCCACCACCATTTCAGGCGTTTTGCTTTCGCTCCAAGACGTAAACCCCCGAATGTCTGCAAACAAAACAGCTCGATACACCCTGTGCTGTTCCAATGCTTCCTGATCTGTTAATGAACGCGCCAACAGCTCTGATGAAAAACTCCACTCTGAAAATTGTTTCAAACGGTGTGCCGTTTTCCGCAGTAATTGAAGGTATTGTTCTGTCTGGGCATCTGCCAGCCCCAACAACAGCCCCAACAATATCGAAGCCAAAAATATGAAAACGTGGCCGCTGCTTCCCTGCCAATATTGAATGAAACTGTGCCAGGAAAGCTCTGCAAGTTCGCCAGTTAGCTCAGAAATGGCGTAAAGCACAGGAAACAAAAGAACTCGCCCGATGTTTTTGAAAAAAGTGCTGAGCAGTTGCAAATGGGGCAAAAGCCCTTCCCAGGCATACAGGAGCGCCATGACCAGTGAAAAACCCCAGTACACCCAATGATAGGGCTGGTTAATTACGCCATCCCAGCCTTCAATGAGCACGTCAACGGCCGTATACAAAACAGGCGCAATCAAATTGCCCAACGCTCGTTTTTGCCACGGCATAGGATTCCGCCAGCCCAGATACCCGGCTTGAATAAATGCAGACAAAATGAGGAAATAATGGGGAACTTCTTGCCAATATCCGATAAACCCTTTATTGCTAATGGATCGGATGGCATCAAAAAGCGGATAAACGGCCGAATTTGTCACAAACTCTTGCAAAATTCGGGTGCGGCGACGGCCGTAAATTTTTTCAGTCAGCAACAAATCTGCCATAAAAAGCTCCAGTCTGGTATGTGCCCCCAAAACAAAATGTCAAGAATGCCGATAATCCAAACATAAAGGAACCCCTTTCTCAAGTCAAAAGGCATTAAGTCATACGTCGCAGCAAAAAAACGAGCATTCAAAAACGCTTACTACCCCACCCCTTGACCTGAAAAAGGGCATACCAGACCAGCACTTTCCAGCGTGTCTTTACAGCATGTTGTAATGCACGCCCGTCAATTCTTCCGAAATTTCCCACAGGCGTTTGGCATCGTCCACGTTGTGGGAGGCTTCATTTGATGTCACAACAACGGGATAACCGCGCATCTCCCGCCGACCGTTGGGGCCATAATATTGGCCGCCCTTCGCCTGGGGGTCAACGGCCGCCCGGATAGTTGGCAGTGCCCCCATAGCCGCATTTTGCGAAATGAGCGGCATCAGCGGCATAAGCAGCTTGAAATACCAGCGGCTGGTCAGGTGATTGGCGAGATTGGTAGCAGCCACACCTGGATGCGCCGCCAATGCCATTGCATTGACACCGGCCGCTTCAAAACGGCGCTGTAATTCATAGGTAAAAAGGAGATTGGCCAGCTTGGAACGGCCGTAAGCAGGCGTCGGCGCATAATCCCCATTTTCATACATCAAATTATCAAAATCCATCTCGCCCCAACGGTGGGCATTACTGCTCACATTCACCACGCGCGCGCCGGGTGTCTGCAAAATCACATCCATCAACAGCCCCGTCAAAGCAAAATGCCCAAAGTGATTCGTGCCAAGCTGCCGCTCAAAGCCATCTTCCGTTTTGCCATAAGGCACCATCATAATACCGGCATTATTTGCCAACACATCCAGCCGGTTATATTTGTTCTTAAATTCGGCCGCAAATTGGCGAACTGATTTTAAGCTGGCTAAATCAAGCTGCATCACCTCAGCCTGTGCCCCGGAAACGGCCGTTTGCAGCATCTGCAACGCCGCCCGCCCTTTATCCATATTGCGACAAGCCAAAATCGTTCGTGCGCCCTTGCTGGCAAACGCCTTGGCCGCTTCATACCCAATGCCGCTGTTCCCGCCTGTAACAATCATGACCTTGCCCGTCAAATCAGGCATATTTGCTGTTGTCCATTTGTCGTTCATCGTTTCTCCTGTCAAAACATCTGTTTTGTGGTAAGCAACAAGCTGCAAGTGGCAGGTTTTTCCCGCATGGAAGCAACCTGCAACCTGCTGCCTTCAACTTGCCAATTACCACTAATCTAAATAATGGATACCGGTCAATTCCTCTGAAACTGACCAAAAACGGGCACGCAGCGCTTCATCATCCAACGCCGCATTGCATTTTTGCTCTGCCGGATAACCACGCAAACGCAATGTTTTTGGCCCATAAAAAACGCCGCCTTTCGCCTCCGGGGCTGTGCTGGCATAAAGCTGGGGCAGCACCCCCATACTCACATCTTGCTCCAGCAGTGGGGCGGCAATGGCGTACAAAACCCGCTCCAGGAATGGCGCACCAGACTGCTGCAAGCTGTTTGTCTGCAAGTTGGTCATAACCAGCCCCGGATGGGACGAATTGGCAATGGTGTTGTAACCGTGTTCTTTGAGACGTTTGTTTAATTCTGTAGCAAAGACGGCATTTGCCAGTTTGCTTTGACTGTAAGCTCCCCAACGGCTGTACTTTTTCTTTCCCATCAGGTCATCGAAGTTGATACGGCCGTTAAACGCCGCACTGCTAGACGTACTGTGAACCCGCGAACCGGGCGTTGCCGTCAACACATCCAGCAGCAAGCCAGTCAACACAAAATGAGCCAGATGATTCACACCAAACTGCATCTCAAACCCATCTTCCGTTTCCTGCCGGGGAATTGCCATCACCCCGGCATTATTCAAAAGCACATCCAGCCGGTCATAACGAGACTTAAAAGCATCGGCAAAAGCGCGAACAGAAGCAAGGCTGGCATTGTCCAACGGCATAACTTCCAGTTTGGCACTGGCATTCTCAGCCAACACCTCTGCTTTGGCCTGCTCCGCCTTTGTCATATTGCGGCAAGCCATTACAACAGTGGCCCCTTTTGCTGCAATTGCTTTGGTTGATGCCAACCCTAACCCACTGTTCGCCCCGGTAATAACAACGACTTTACCTGTCATATCTGGCATATCGTTTTGTGTCCATTTGTTACTCATTTTTTGGTACTCCTTCGAAAATTATGAATTATGAATTATGAAATATGAAGCAACTCCTGCCAC
>CAZRIB010000204.1:0-1618 GCA_964600035.1 uncultured Ardenticatenaceae bacterium
CTAAATTTATTCATTTTTACAGGACACGGATTCACACTGATAAACACGGATAAGTCAGCTAAAAATCCGTGTCATCCGCGTTAATCTGCGTCCTAAAAATGTGTAAAAATTTACTTTACAAGGTACTAATTTCGTTTGGTCAGGCGGTGATGAGTTCCCGGAAACGGCCGTATCTGGCACGCAGCCCATCATCCACCACAGGCCTGAACCAGCGCCCACGTCCCGGCTTTGGCCAATGCCCCGGCAGCCCCGCCGCCAGATACGCCGCCCCTCGCGCAGTTGCTTCCACTTCTGCGGGACGATACACCTCACGTCCTGTCAAATTCGCCAGCCGCTGGCACAAGCCATCCACTTGCGACAGCCCGCCGCTAATTTGCAAACGGCGCACAGGCAGCCCCATCTCGATGATTGTTTCCAGGTTGATGTGGAGTAAAAAGAGAATGCTTTCGATAACAGCAACGGCCGTCTCCCCCTCATCAGCCGCATCACCCACCAACGCAGGCTCTGGCCCAGGCCGCCACAAAGGCGACCCCAGCCCGCCAATTGAATTCAAAAACAACGGCGGATGCGAAACCTCAGCCAGCCATTGGGGTAAATGGGCTTTGGGGTCTGGCAAATGCCACTGCGCCACTGCCCAGGACAAAGCCGCACCGGCCCCATTTACCGTGCCTTCAACGGTATACGTCCCTTTGGTGGCATCGCTGTGAATGAGGCCGCTCAACAAAGCGGGATGGGGATGCAGCTGCTTGCCGGTTGGCAGCAAGATGAATGCGCCGGTTCCCATGTTGACAACGGCCGTTCCCGGCAGCGGCCTGCCCAATGCAAACACAGCCGCATTTTGGTCGCCATTCACCGCCAGCAGGGGAATATCCGTGCCCCGAATACGGCCGTAATCATGACAAATGGGCACACACACAGGCAAAGGAGTTTTGGGCACGCCAAACAAATCCAGCAGCCACTCATCCCAATCGCGGGCAGCCACATGCCACAACAAGGTACGAGACGCATTGGCATGGTCAGTCAAAAGCGGCCGTTCATCCAGCAAGTGGAACAATAAAAAAGAAACCAGCGGACCAAAAGCCAGCCGTCCCTCCCGCTGCGCCTGTGCAACTGCCGGCACGTTATCCAGCAGCCAGCGCAGCTTGCTGGCTCCATAATGAGGCGAAAGGGGTAAGCCGGTCCGCGACTTGATTTCCGGCTCATGGTGACTGAACTGCGCCAGCCAATCGGCTGCACGTCTGTCTTGCCAGCTTAACATGGGGGCTAACGGCTCTCCGCTTTCCCTGTCCCAGGCTACCACGCTGGAGCGCTGGGTAGCCATGCCTGCCCTGGCAATGCCTCGCTTTTTGACTTCAGGATGGTCTAGCAGTTCACGCAAGACTTGCCACATAGAGGCCACAATCTCGGCAGCATCTTGCTCCACGTGGTCGCTCCCTGCGCCATGCAAAGCAATTGGGCAGTACGCAGAAGCCTGAATACGGCCGTGTTCATCAAACGCCAAAGCACGGGTTGCATGCGTACCCTGATCAATTACCAATGTTAAGGGGGTCATAGTGGCCTCCGAGCCTAAATGAAGGGAAAGAGAATCTTCATCAAATAGTGTGCCGTCCGGAGAGAT
>CAZRIB010000204.1:1718-4585 GCA_964600035.1 uncultured Ardenticatenaceae bacterium
CCCGTTTCCAATCTCCCTTTGCCGCAAGTCAAATGGTGGTAGCGTTCCAAATTCAATACGATTACAATGTAGGTGAAAACGGGAACGCATTTGAATTGGAAAGACAATCGTTTTCCCGTTTTCCCACGTAAAGGAAAGGGAGGAAAATCAATGACATCTTCTTTAGATTCGCTATTACAACAGCTCATTGACCTGAAAGAAGAAACGGCCGTTACCCAATTCATTGCCCAAAATCCCCCCCTGCACAACCCCGCAGCCATCAACCGGCTCCTGCAAACCAGCGAAAACATCACAAACCCACGCACCCGCATCCGCATCGAAAAACGCCTCAAAGCCATGTTGGCCTTTCAACAACAGCAATCTTTTTTAGACTTGCCTTTGCCAGAACAACTATACGTTCTCTTTCGTCAAATAGACGATTCATTGGCACTGCAAAATTTTGTCCTCCACTTAACCGAAGAAGACCTGGACACACTGGAAGAAACGGCCGCAGCCAAACAAACCCACGCCACCCCCGACGAACAGAAAGAAATCACCGAGCGGCTGGCCGCGCTGCGCCAAATTCGCCAGCAGCTTCAAGCCCAATTTGGCCGCACCCTCCCCTTCATCAAACGCATCAACGCCTGGCTGGAAACCAACAGTTGGCAAGCCTCGCAAAATTATTTGCGCCTCCATAAAGGGGAACTGCTCTCCTCGTCCGGGCTGGAAGCCATGCAGCTTCTCATTCAGGCAGACCCCGAAAATCCGGTTCTTCTGGAACACGCCCGCATTCTGGAGGAAAGCCAAAAGATAGGCGTCGTCCGGGCATTTGCCAACCGGGCCGAACGTGAAGCCGCCGCTGCCCTGCCGCCAGAACTGGAAGCTGAACTAACGCCAATTGTGCTGGAATGGATGCAGCAATCAACGCTGGCCAATTCTGAAGCTTATTTACAAACACACGCGGAATCACTTTTGACTGATGCGGCTGAGTGGTTGATGCGTCAAATTGTGTTTGCCAATGCGGGCAACCCCCATGTTCATGATCACTATCACCGCTTGCAGCAGGCAAGAAAAGAGGGCATTTCCCAAACTTATGTGTCTATACGCAAGAAGCGGCTGGAACAAATGCTGGTGGATTTGGCAGAGCAAGGTGACGAGATGGAAACGGCCGTTATTCGCTTTGTGCAGTGCCAAAATGAAGATGAGGCGGCCAGATACTGGCAAGAAACGGCCGTTCTCCACACCCAACCAGCCGGTGAACTGCTGTCCCAACTGGCTGACATCGCCGACACCATCCCCGACACACCCCTTGCCCGGCAAATAACCAGCCGTTTTCGCCGCTGGCAGGCCCACCGAGAGTAACAGCGTTAACCATGAACGTGTCACGGCCGTATCACATGGGGTTTGGGGTGCTGGGACTGCTGGTAACGGCCGTAGCCCTATGGTACATCGACGCAGCCTACAACTGGCACTTTTACTGGCAGTGGGTCGGCGCATTCAGTACAGGCACAGCCTTCCTTTTTTTCATCGACAAAACCCTGTCAAAATTTAATAGTGCGCGCTGCCCCGAAATCGTTCTCCACATATTCACCCTGCTGGGCGGTTACATCGGCCAAATCGTGGGCATTATTATCATCAACCACAAAAGCAATTTTCACAGACACGCCAAATTCCCCTGGGTACTCTCCCTATCGCTGGTCATTCACGGCCTCATCATTTACGGCCTCTTCTTCTCCGGCAGATAAAAGGCAGCAGCATACGTAACCCGAAGTTCGTATACCGTTTTCCAACGAAATCACCAAAGGCAGCGTATACGAAAAACGGATTACGGAAAACGGATTACGGATTACTGAATACGGACAGCAAAGTAACGGAGTGGCAATCCCCCAATCTCCCAATCTCCTAATCTCTAATCTCCACCCCCCAACCCCGCCTGTTCCAAAAACGCCACCACCTGCTCCCGCACAAAAGGCGTGTTTTTGGCCCCTAAAATGTCGCCCGCCAACACATGATGGTAAGGGTCTGCCGGGTCTGGCACAGCCACCAACGCCTTCTTATCCACGGCCAACCGGTTGTAAAACGCCTCTGTACGTCTGGGGTTCACGACCTCATCATCCGGGGAATAAATAACCAGCACCGGTGCGGAAATGGCATCTGGTTTGACTTGCCGGGCTAATTTGACCAACCCCATCATGGGCAAGGTGGCACGGGTTGGATAGTGCAATGTCCAGTAACGGCCGTGTGCCTCATTCACCGATTCCCAATTCAATTCCTCACCCATCAAGGCAGAGGCAATCTTTTCTGCCCAAGGCCACAGCAAAATTTCCGCTTTGCCATCTTTTGGTCCAAAGTTGGGCGAAACCAGCACCAAAGCGGCCAGTTCCGGCACATTGGGCTGAGCAGCCAGCCAGACAGCCGCACTCCCCCCGGTGCTAACGCCCATAACCACCACCTTTTCACCAATGCGTTTTCCTATTTCAAAGGCTTCCCAGGTGTCGTTGAGCCAGTCGTTGACCGAAGCCTGACCCATTGCCGTGCCGGTACGGCCGTGTCCGGTATAGCGCGTGCAAAACAAATTCGCACCCAACCGGGCGGCCACTTCTTCAGCCAATGGGGCAGTTTCCTGCCGGGTTGCAGAAAAACCATGCAAATACACAAGGGACAGCGGCGTTTTACCCCCCGGCTCTCCTGCCCAAACAATCGTTTTTTCAGCACCGGGCACAATATCAGAAAATCTGGCTTCGGCGGTGGATAAATAGGCATCCAGGTCATCGGGCAGTTGTGGGGGAGAAACGGCCGTATTCACTTCCACACGCGGCCCCAGCAAAAAAAGCACCAAAACCACCACAGCCAAAACGATAAAATAGGTCATAACAACCATCCTTTTT
>CAZRIB010000204.1:4685-7188 GCA_964600035.1 uncultured Ardenticatenaceae bacterium
GCTGACAAGCTAACCAGCTTGACGCGCCATTTTCAGCCTGTATACTCCAATTCATACAAATTTCTCCCATGAGTCGGTAAAAATATCACAAACGAACAGTTAAAATTTTTACCAATACCATCTCAAATTTTAATGACGAAATAGCAAACAATATGACAAATCTTGAATATCCAACCGAATGTCCTGCCATTGTGCTTTATGATGCTGTTATTTTACCCCATATGGCAGCACCTTTTGAAATTGAAAACGAAACCATGCTGGCGGCAGTTCGTGAAGCCCAGCAAACGGGCTATTTACTGCTGCTTTTTGCCCATAAGCAAGGAGATGAGAAACGGCCGTTAATCGACAACACCTACCTCTCCATTGGGGTGTTAGCCCGTGTACAAACCGATGAACGGTTGGGCAATTCGGCCGTTATTCTGCATGGTGAAGCGCGGGCAGCCCTGGGAGAGTGCATTCAGGAACGGCCGTTTCTGCAATACACCTGCCAACCCCTGCCAGACCCAGACACATGGGACGACGAAACAAACCATCTCAAACAAGAACTGCTTTCCCTGCTGGAAGTCTTCATCGATCTATCACCCAACATACCAGACTCACTCATCGAATACATCCGCTCCATTGACAACCCGGGCGCATTGGCCGACCACACCGCCTACACCCCGGAATACACCCGCCAGCAGCGCATCAACATCCTCACCACAATCGATCTAAAAGAACGGCTTCATCTGGTCATTGCCTATTACAAAGAACGCGTCGCCTACGCCCAAATACAGGCACAAATTCGGGAACAAGCCCGCGCCGGTCTGGAAGCCTCCCAACGCGAATTTTTCCTGCGGGAACAGATGCGCGCCATCCGCCAGGAACTGGGGGAAGACGACGACATTGAAAGCACCGTAAGCGAATATGAGAAACGCATCGAAGAAGCAGGCATGACGGCCGAAGCCCAAAAAGAAGCCTATCGAGAACTGCGGCGGCTGGAAAAAATTCCGCCGCAATCACCAGAATTTTCCGTCATCAAAACATACCTGGACTGGTTGTGTGATCTGCCCTGGAGCAAACTCACCACAGACGACCTGGACATTTCCCGCGCGCGCACCGTGCTGGATGAAGACCACTACGGGCTGCAAGAGATCAAAGATCGTATTCTGGAATTTTTGGCCGTGCGCAAACTGGCATTGGAAAGAGGCCAGTCCGTTACCCGACCGGAAGACAGACGTGGCGCGATTCTTTGCTTTGTTGGACCGCCCGGTGTCGGTAAAACGTCACTCGGCCGTTCCATTGCCCGCGCTTTAGGCCGGGAATTTACGCGCATGTCCTTGGGCGGCATGCGCGACGAAGCCGAAATTCGTGGACACCGGCGTACCTACATCGGGGCGATGCCGGGCCGCATCATTCAGGCAATTCGCCGGGCTGGCACACGCAACCCGGTATTTATGCTGGATGAAGTAGACAAAATTGGCACAGATTGGCGCGGCGATCCTGCTTCTGCACTGCTGGAAGTGTTAGACCCGGAACAAAACAGCACATTTCGGGATTATTACCTGGATGTGGACTTTGATTTGTCGCAGGTGATGTTTATTACCACGGCCAACCGGCTGGAACCCATCCCCCTGCCGCTGCAAGACCGCATGGAAATTTTGCGGCTGGACGGCTATGTAGAGCCAGAAAAGATCGCCATTGCCAAACAGTATCTCATTCCCCGGCAGTTAAAGGCCAACAGCTTGTATGAGGATGAGGTTGTTTTTACAGATGCGGCAATTGGGGCCATTATTTCTGACCACACACGGGAGGCGGGTGTGCGCCAGTTGGAACGGGAGATTGGCCGGGTGGCGCGCAAGATTGCCACGCGCATTGCTGAAGGAACGGCCGTTGGCCCGGTAACGGTAGACGAAGCACTGGTGCGGGAGTTACTGGGCAAACCACGCTTTTTTGCAGAAGTGGCAGAACGAACCGTCTTGCCCGGTGTCGCCACGGGTCTGGCTGTGACAGAAACGGGGGGCGATTTGCTCTTTATTGAAGCGACCAAAATGCCCGGAAACGGCAGTCTCATTCTCACCGGACAGCTTGGTGATGTGCTTAAAGAGTCGGCAAACCTGGCCTTGAGCTATGTGAAGTCGCGCGCTGAGTCGCTGGGCATTGATACGGCCGTCTTTGAAAACCACAACATCCACGTCCACATTCCGGCGGGGGCTGTGCCCAAAGATGGCCCGTCGGCAGGTGTCGCCATTGTCACGGCCATCATTTCTCTGCTCACAGATACGGCCGTTGCCAGCCACGTAGGCATGACGGGAGAAATCACCTTGCGCGGACGGGTGCTGCCTGTAGGCGGCATCAAACGCAAGGTACTGGCTGCTCACCGCGCCGGGCTAAAAACTGTCCTCATCCCCAAACGCAATGAGCATGATCTGGATGATTTGCCAGATGAGGCCAGGGAGTTGAATTTGGTGCTTGTGGAGACAATTGATGAGGTGCTGGCTTTTGCCTTGCCGGCATTACAAGC
>CAZRIB010000205.1:0-4639 GCA_964600035.1 uncultured Ardenticatenaceae bacterium
AGTCTCCAATCTCTAATCTCCAATCTCAGTTTTGTAGGTTATTTCATTCTCGTTCTTTAGGTTACCCAAAGCGATTTTGTTAACTCAATGCCCAGCACAACTTCATCCCGTTCAACGCGCAGCCGCATCGGGCCATTAAACGGAGCGCGGCCTAAAATCTCAACAGCTTTGCCGGGAATAAGATTGAGCGAAGAAAAATAACGCAGCTTTTCCGGTTCGTGTGTTCTGACACGGCTAATTGTGCCTTTATGACCAACTGGCAAGTTGATGATGCAGATATCCTGGATGGCTGGCAGCTTTCCTTCAATATCTGGAATCGGCTCACCGTGAGGGCATCTTTGCGGCTCACCCGTCATTTCCGCCATTCTGGCTACAATCTCATCATTTAGTCCCCGCCCCAGGCTTTCTGCATGTTCATGGGCTTCATCCCACGTAAACCCCATGATGTTAACGAGAAATACTTCCAGGATGCGGTGGCGTCGAATTTCTCTTAATGCCTCTTCTGTACCCAGCGGTGTTAATTCCACGCCCTGGTACGGAACATGCTTGACATAACCGGCACTTTGCAATCTACGGAGCATACGGGGGACTGCTGGCGGTGATACATCCAAACGCTCTGCCAGCGTTGTTGTGCTGACAGTAGGAGAATCTTCTTGCAGACGATAGATCTCCGCCAGATATTCGCGCATGGCAAAACTTGGTTGTGGGGGTTCAGCTTTCATAGTGCAAAGATATTAACTCAAAGCAAGCCGCTGTCCAACTGATGAGGCGCTGATTTGAGTGAAACTTATCATTTTTTAGCGTAAGCGTGCTTCTAATTGCGCAATTTTATCTTCCACTAAAGCAACTAACTCGGTTACAAGCTCGGCATCAAATCGAAATTCAATATCTGCGGCCTTAAATAGTTCCGGCAGGGTTTTTGTACCGCCAAGTGCTAATGCGCGCCGGTAAGCCTGTGTGGCGGCTTGTTGGTCTTTTAAGCTGTTGCGCCAAATTTGCATAGCGCCAATTTGGGCAATGCCATATTCGATATAGTAAAAGGGCACCTGGAAGATGTGGAGTTTTCTGTGCCAGCCGCTTTCACGAATGGGTTCGTAGCCGGTGAAGTCAATGCCAGGCATAAATTTTTGCCAGAGTGTGTCCCATGTTTTGTCGCATTCATTGGGGTTGGCGGCTGCCTGTGGATGGGTGTATACCCAGTGTTGGAAGGCGTCTACAACGGCCATGTAGGGAAGGAAGGTGATAAGGCCTTCTAAATGTTCTTTTTGGGCTTGGGCGGCTTCTGTTTGGGTATAGAAGCCGCCATGCTGGTTGGTGAGGTAGGGCGCAGCGAGCAGTTCCATTGACATGGAGGCGACTTCGCAGAATTCCATGGGGGCGTTTTCTTGCCAAATGAAGGGCAGGGCAGCAGCTTCAAAGGCATGGAAGGCGTGGCCTGATTCGTGGAGCATGGTTTGTACGTCGTCGTGTGTGCCGATGCCGTTCATGAAGATAAACGGCCGTTTCCGCAGAGGAAGCGTGCTGCAATAGCCTCCTAGTGCTTTACCTGGGCGGGTGTCCAAGTCTAATAGTTCTTCTTCAGCCATTGTTGCCAAATAGCGGCCCAGCACTGGGTCTACCTGGTTAAAGATATTCAGGCAGCCCTGGATGAGTTGTGCCTGTCCAGAATACGGCCGTAACGCCGGATGTTCACTGGCATCAACGCGAGTATCCCAAGGGCGCAGCTTCTCTACACCCAATTGCTGCCGTTTCTTTTCATAAATACGCTGGGCAGCGGGAACCACCACCTTTTCGATGGCATCGTGAAAAATCAAGCAATCTTCCGGTGTGTAATCAAACCGGTGATATTCTTGAAAAGCATAAGCTCGGTAATCACTTAAGCCGGCATTATGGGCAATTTGCTGGCGTAATTCCAGCATTTGGGCAAACAGTGCATTCAATTCACCGCGAACCCCTTGCCATAAATCCATTGCTGTGAGCCAGGCTTTTTCCCGCACGTTCCTGTTTTTGTCCAAGAGCAAACCAGACAATTGGCTTAGGTTTTTCTCTTCTCCCTCCCAAACGGCCGTTAATCCACCGGTGATTTTGTCATAATCATTACCCAGCTTGGCCACTTCCACCTGTAAAGGAACATTTTCTTCCCGAAAGAGAGCCACTTCGCTGCGCATATTCCGTAAAACCAGAGTCAAATCTTCCGGCAAATAAGCATCCAAATTGGCGGCAAGCAAGCGCTGGCGTAGTCGTTGATTTGCATTTTGGACATTCGGCTCCACGTTGCTAATAAATTCCATAAACGCTGTTTCGCGTTCAGTATCAGTCGTGTCCATAGATTTGCGAATATAAATCATAGCCCCAGCTTCATGAACCAATGCCAACAACTGAGACCAGTCACTAAGCCAGGTTAAAATCGTGTCTTGATTTAATTCGCGATTTTCCAATTCTTCAAAAAAGGGCTTATAAGAATGCCAATCAGAGGGGTTTATGGCATCAATCGTATCGGGAATAGTCAATGTCATGTGGGAAACTCCAGGATTCCATATTGGATTGAATTTGTTCGGCAAGCGTTCTGCCGGTCAGCTTCATGAGTTTGGCTAAAATGCTGATTAGCCGGGCAAAATTTAGATGAAGATGAGACGTGTTTGACTCGCCCAATCGACATTTCTTTGTTTTGAAAGAACGGCTGACAAGCTGAAATGCTGACAGCTAAACGCTTACCGTTAAAGATAAAGAAAATGCCCCTGTCTGTGCAGACAAGGGCATCACATTCATTCAAGGCGACGACCGGATTCGAACCGGTGATAAGGGTTTTGCAGACCCCTGCCTTACCACTTGGCCACGTCGCGAGATAAGACAACCGGCAGGCCATTTGTTATGTACCTGCCGGTTAAAAGAGCGGGCAACGAGATTCGAACTCGTGGCCTTCTCCTTGGCAAGGAGACGTTCTACCACTGAACTATGCCCGCAAACAGCCTTTTATGGCCTAATGCCAGGACCCAGACTCGAACTGGGGACACCTGCATTTTCAGTGCAGTGCTCTACCAACTGAGCTATCCCGGCACACAATCTTCTGTTGTTCAAGCGGCTTGGATTCTATCCAAATGCGTGTGAGATGTCAAATTTTTTTTGCTGCTATTTGGTTAATTCCTGTGTCATTTATGGATAAGGGTTGGGTGTTGCTGTGGGGGTTGGGGTTGGCGTGGGCGTTGGGGTAGGTGTTGGGGTTGGTGTGGGTGTGGGCTGTGATGCACCATCAAATTGTTTTAGAACAGCGGGCAGGTAGATGTTGGGGTAGGGGTTGTTTTGCCCTGGATAGGGGTAGGGGTATGAGAGAGATGAATCGGCGTAGGCTTCTGTATTTGGCAGGGCAATTCCACTTAGAATGACGAAAGTTGATGTGAGAATGATGAGAATGGTGAAGATGGTGAATGCCGTTTCCAAAATATTTTTACGGGCCATTTTGAGATTACCCCCTGATTGTGTTTGTTTGGTATGTGTGGTTTGTTTGAACATAAGGTATTTTTTTGGTGTGTGGCTGGCAAGATGCTTTGGGTCATGGGGCTGTGGTCATATTGGGGTGAGATCCGGGGTGGCAAAGACGGCCGTTTCCGCTAAACTTGTTGACGGGAGTGGTTGTGTCCCGGTGGGCGCCCCGGTCTTCAAAACCGGTGGCTGGCTGCGCAGAGCAGGCAGCGGTGGGTTCGACTCCCATCCACTCCCGTCTCCATTTTTTTCATGATGTCCCCCTATTGAGTTTAGGTTTTGATGATGAAGCATGAATTACCCCCGTTGAAAAAAATTTATTTCAGGTACCTTGGCTGGACGTTTTTTTGGACATACCGGTGTACACTGCGCCGATTTTTGGGGATAACATGGCGTAACTGGCTGCTGGGCGGTTCACTGCTGCTGGTTTTTGCTTTTTGGTTGATTTTGGGGCGTTTTCCCTGGATTTTGGCGATGTTGGCGGTGTGGGTTTGGTGGATATTTCGCCGGGCAAAGTTGGCGGGATATGTTCGTTTTGTGCCGGATGAGTTGGTGGGAATGCCCGGTGAGGAGATACGGCCGTTACCACCCAACCAACGTGTCAAAATGCGGGCAACAGGCATTTTCAGCTTGAGTGACAGGGAACAAGGTGTTTTGCTGCGCCATGCGGAGTATTGGCAAGTGCCATTAGGCGACCATGTTTTGATGGTGGAACAAAAGCCTGGGCATTATCTGTACCAATTTTTTGATGCAAAAACATTGGTGAACGTGCAGCCGGGATGGCTGATTTTTGGTAAAGAGCCACTGGATGCGTTAGCCATTACATTTATGTTGACCTGGGGGCCGGAACAAAATAACAATGACAGCCTGCTTTATTATGTGGGGGGCGGTCAGGGGACGGAGGAGCCGACGACACCGCGCACAATTTATTTGACGTTTGAGGATAGTGAGACATGTGAGGCGGTATGGCACAATATTGTGTTTGATGCCCGGCAGGCGCGAGAAGGGGAGGGGCGTGATGAATAAGGTTAATGATCAATCGTTGAAGATTGAAGGGGCTTGGCGGTTCAAGACTGCCAAGCCCCTTTTGTGTTAGTTAGCTGCGTTATGGAGAAGCGGGTGTTGGTGTAGGTTCTGGCGTGGGTTCTGGCGTGGGTTC
>CAZRIB010000205.1:4739-7170 GCA_964600035.1 uncultured Ardenticatenaceae bacterium
GTTATGGAGAAGCGGGTGTTGGTGTAGGTTCTGGCGTGGGTTCTGGCGTGGGTTCAGAAACGGCCGTTTCTCCTGTTGTGCTGTTTTCATCAAGAGCGGCCGGTGTAATTTCAATAGCGGTCTCCACGGGCACAGCATCTGGCTGCAAACGTGTGATCAATATGCCATCCAACACATTCCAGGCATTGTCCAGATCGGATGCGGCCGTTTCCGGGTCGTCTGGCAGGCTGGAAAGTGCCAAAGCCAGCCGTGCTTCCACGAGTGCAAACTGCTCGGCTTCTGCTTCTGAGGCGTTATTGGTTAACACATCTATGCGGCGCATGGCTGTCATGACATCATCTGTGGCCAGACCAAGATTGCTTTCTGCCAGGCGCAGGCGTGCCCGGCTGATAGTGTGCCAAATGTGGAGTAACGCCAGGGTTTCTTGCATTTGTTCCGGCGACAGGCCGTCTTCTGCCATGATGAGGGCGGTTGTTTGCAAGGTGGTAACGGCCGTGTTTGCGGCCTCCACTTCACTGCGCAGCGCATCTAAATCGCCACCCAAGGCATCAATTTGCTGGCTGTTGACATTGATGTCGCTTTGCAGGGCAACAAACGCCTCGCTTATTGCTGCGGAATCGGTGGAAAGTGTATCGAGTGAAGCTGCCAATGTATTGACTTGTTCTTGTACCAAAGTGACGGCTTCCTCTTGTGCGGCGGCATTGTCAGCCAATTCTGTTTCCAGGCTGGAAATGGTGCTTTGCAGGCGGTTCACTTCGGCTTTGAGGGCGGCTATTTCTGCGGCCTGATCGGGTGTGCCTGCCATCAAGTCGTTGACATCGTTACGCAGCAGTTCCTGATTTTGTTCGATGGCGCTCATGCGGACATCTACGCTGGCAAAGGAGCGCTGCATTTCGGTGAAAACCCAAAACCCACCCACTGCCAGACCAACGACAACGGCCATGAGGAATGCCCAAAGCAAAAATGCGCGAATGATCCACCAGAGACGTTGTCCAAATGTTCGTTTTGTCTGTGTTTGCTGACTCATTTTGCTGCTCCTTTATTAGGGTTGTGGTTCCGGGGTAGCCGTTGGGAATGAAAATGGGGTGGCTGTTGGCCGGGGCGTGCGGGTGGGCATTGTGGTGGCCTCTGGGGAAGGGGTCGCTTCTTCCTGAACAGGGGCGAATGTGGCGGTGGGTTCGGCCGTTTCTTCTGCTTTTGGTGTTGGTGATGGCGTGGCTGTAGGGGTGGCTGTCGGTGGCAGGCCTTGAATGTCGATGAGCAAGTCGCGCAAGCCGTTGAGGAAGGTGTCGAATGTTTCTGCGGCTTGGGCTACGTTGTCAACGCGGGCTTCCAGTGTGCCAACGGCCGTTGCCACTGCCGACACATTTTTGTCTGTTTGGGTGATATTTTCAGTCAGGCCAGAAATTTGGTCGCTGACTTCGGTCTGGGTTTCTGCCTGAGCAGTGGCTAATGCAGACAAATTGGCTTCTGCTTCGGCGATCTTGGCATTCAGGTCTGTCAGGTTGGCCTCTGCGGTTGCCTGCATGGCCTGCGTGTTGTTGAGTGCGCTTTGCAAGCGGTTGTCTGTGCGGGTGTAGGCCAAATCGCCATTGTTGATACCGGCCAAAATGGCCAGGGTGGCGATGGTTCCTAAAATGGCGCCTAAAATGCCGCCCAAGAGGATGGCCATCAATCCGCGCCGGGTTGCGTTGGTGTTTTCTGCTGGCGGCATTGCCACAGGTGGGGTGGTTGGTTGGGGTGTTTCGATATCGGGTTGTGGTTCTGTGTGTGTCATTGTTTGTTCCGTTTCTTCTGTTGGTTTAATTTGTGCCTCAGGTTTGGCTGTGGGTTCGGAAACGGCCGTTTCTTCTTCCACGCCCGTCTCTATCTCTTCTTCTCTCTGGATTGGTTCTGTGGGTTCGGCCGTTTCCTCTTCTGTATCTGCATCATCTAAAACAGGCACCTCTTCCACCGGCAGCTCTTCAAGCTCTGCCGCCTCTACATCTTCACTTTCACTCGTTGGCACAACATCTACCACCTCAGCGATTTCTGCTGTTCTGGAAAGTTCAGCCGCTATTGTGGTCTCAGATGTCGGTGAAACGGTGACCATTTCTTCAAATTGTCTTACCATGCGTTCGGAAATGCCGGGAACGGCCGTTAATTCAATCACTTCTTCAAACGGATGTACCGTTTCCCGATAATCGATGATACGTTTGGCAAGATTCACACCAATGCCGGGCAGGGCTGTCAAAGCCTCTACATCGGCGGTATTGACATCAATTTTCACAACACCCTCTTCCATAATTTTCTCACTCCTTTTTGCATAATCGGGGATAAACCCGGTTTGGTGATTTGCATCATATTGTACGCTAAGTTATGAAATTTATTTCAATACATCTCAACAACTTCCATTGACAAAGGAAAATTCCCTTTTTATACTCGCCCTAAT
>CAZRIB010000206.1:0-1633 GCA_964600035.1 uncultured Ardenticatenaceae bacterium
GCGTAGGCAAAATCGTTAACGGCCGTCATCAAATTGGGAACAGCGGCCAGGTCAACGGCCGTAATCGTCACACCCTTGCCCAACTGCGCCGCCGCCTGCTCCTGCGACACCACATTACCGCCACCGCCGCCAAACAAGCCAAACAACCCATTCAACCCACCCCGGCCAAACATCTCCTGACGGGCGGCATCATCCACAATACGCTGGTCTTCCACAATATAACTTTCCACAATCGCCCGGCTCAAGTCAGCTCCCGTCATATCAGGATTGCTCACCAACTCCCGCAAAAAGCCGGTATAAGCCCAGCCAAGCGCCGGTTCCACCTCTTGCGAAGCCACCGCGTAACGGGCATGAGGGGCAAGCGCGCTAAACACCTCCAACTGCCCCATCAGGCAGGCATCCATGCCCACCAATTCAAACTGGTTAATACCCGTTTGTGCCCGCACCTGTGCAAGCGCATCATCCAATTCTTGCAAGAAAAGCTCATCGCCCAAAGCCGCCGCCAGAGGGATGGAGTGATCCGTTGGCCCTTTGGGATTCGGGTCACTCCAGCCGCCCGGCCAGCCAATGCCATGATCCGACATAATGAGGACATATTTATCTGCCGGGTAATTTTCAATTGCCCAGGTCACAAATTCGACCAGCGTCTGGCCGTCTGCCATGTTGGCTTCTGGAATTTCTTCCACAAGCTGGGAGCCGATGCGGTTCAAGTCATTGTCCTGGGTTACAAAGTAGCGGCGTGTTCCCGTCCAGTCGCCATCTCCACTAAAGCCACCCTGGTAGCGGTCTAGCTGTGCCACAATGCGCACCCGCTCCGTAGAACCGATACGCTCCGCCTCGTTCAGGTCCAGAAAAATATCCTGCTCCAGAATTTTGTCGTCGGCATCCTGATAAAGCATGACTGTCCATGTCTGCCCTTCGGAAGAGACAGGAGGCGGAACAAATGCCTCGGCTGTGGGCAGTTCCACCGGCGCGGACTCTGTTTCTGGCTGGGTGATGGGGGCTTGTTCGGCTAACGAGTCGGTAAAGCTGGACTGGTCATCGCCGCCGCCTCTGCCAAAAATGAGCATGAGGGGCAGCACGCAAACCACGAACAGCACCAGCAGGATGAGCATGGTTTTGGGGGACATGTTGCCCCCGCCCGGTAAACCGGCAGGCAGCCCGCCAGATGTGGGGCGTGGAGGGCGTGTGCCGCCGCTGCCGCCGCTGCTTCCCGGTTTTGGCCGTGAGGGGGTCTCGCGGCGGCGGCGGGGTGTTGGAGCTTGTTTGCGGTCGCCGGAACTGGTGCGGCGGCGGCGGTTTGCCCGAACGGTTTTCTTTTTGCCACCTTCGGCAAGCAGCGGGGTGTTGGTTTGGGGGAAAATGGCGGTGTTGGCAACGGCCGTTGCCCCCGCCAACATCCGACCATCAAACAAAAATTTGTCTAGCATGATATTTCTCATCCTCCAGATTCAAAACAATACTTTGTAAAGTGGGCTGGCAGCCTCCACCAACCCCAATTCGTTGGACACCAACTTTGCCATTCCGTCATCACAGCCGAACGCCAATCCCCCCTGGTACAAGTAACCAGGAAACAGTAATCAGTTTTCAGTATCTATTCCCCAGAGACAGCGCATACTGATAACTGAATACT
>CAZRIB010000206.1:1733-7158 GCA_964600035.1 uncultured Ardenticatenaceae bacterium
GATACTATCCGCTAATCCCCCATCTCTACGCCCAAATCTTCCCCTTGATACAAGGCAAGCTCATCTGCCTCCGTCAACTGTGGTGCTGCGCCATTGGTTCGCTGCCCGCGTTCAATGCGGCGGCGCAGTCTGGCAGGCCACTGGCTCACATCCTCCGATGGATACACGGCCAGTTCTGGCCCATTTTGCTGCAGCAGTTCCCGCCGCCTGACACCCAAAATGGCCTGGGCAGCCATCAAACCAGATTGTGTTGCCCCAGCTACCCCATGACTGATGGTGCTGGCCCCGCACAAATACAGCCCTTCAATTTCTGAACGAATGGGAAAGGCCAACGGCCCTACCTGAAAACGGCTTTTGGCAATGCCGTACAGGTTGCCTTTGGTGGCGTTCAGGTAATACTGATTCGTTAGGGGTGTGCCCAATGAGGAGAAAACCACATGCTCGCGTAAGCCGGGTATGCGTTTGTCCAGGGCGGCCAGCATTTTGTCGGTTAGCTGCTGCTTAAATGCTTTGTAATCATCAGGACGCTGTTCATAGGTGGAGTTTGCCCATCTGGTAAAGGCATCGTAACCAACAAAAGTAAAAACTTCCAGGGTGTGGTGGCCGTTGTGCATTTTAGACGGGTCTTTGAGTGTGGTGACGGTGAGGAACATCATGGGGATGTCGTCCATTTGAATGATGGCATCGCTCATGCCCAGTTTGTAGAGTGCGTCAACGTCTTCATGGGCATAAAACCAGAAGTTGCCGGAATCCAGTCCTGCTGCTTTGAGGTCCATATCGACGGCAAGGAAGAGGCTGATGGCAGAAACGGAGTAGGTAACGCGGTCGAGTTTGCGGCGGAGGCGGGGGCTGAGCTGCTGCCGGCCGATTAGTTTGCCAAAGGTGACTTCCGGATCGGCGTTGCTGATGATGGCGTTGGCGGTGATTTCCTGGCCGTCTGCCAGACGCACGCCCACGGCACGGCCGTTTCGCAGCACAATTTCGGTAACGGCCGTAGAAAGGCGAATCTCCCCGCCTGCCCGCTTAAGGCCGCGAACCATTGCCCGGGGAATAGCAAAGCCGCCGCCCAAAGGATAGTAGCCGCCGTTAAGGTAGTGGTGTACCAGCCCGGCATGAACAGCCGCCGACACCATCGAAGGCGGCAGGCCGTGGTCACCCGATTGGCCGCCCAAAATGCCGCGCAGTTGGGGGTTTTGTACGTGGTGGTTAATGAGATCAGCACCGGAACGCCAGCCAAATCGGGTAACGGTGGGGGCGATGCGCGGCACTTTGATGAACTGGGACGGCCGTTTCAACCGAGAAAGGCGGTTCAACTCCACAGGAATTTGCTGCACATCTCGCAAAAAACCATCAATGCCAGCCTGCTCATAGGGGAAAATCGACTTCAACCGATCAGCCAAACGGTCAACCCCTTGCGGCCAATCAAACCGTTTATCCCCCAGGAAAATGTGGTCAAAGCCATCCGGGTTTAACTGGCAAAAGGCCAAATCGCCAGACACGCCTAACCCTTCATAAATGGCACGCATCGAGCCGCCCGGCTCCAACCCGCCAATGTAATGCACGCCGGGGCTAAAACGGTATCCTTCCAATGTGAATGAATGGCACCAGCCGCCCGGCACATAGTGCTGTTCCAGCACCAGGACACGCTGCCCGGCTTGTGCCAATGCCAAAGCGGCCGTTAATCCTCCAGCCCCAGAACCAATGACCACCACATCATAATCCGCCACGTCAAACCTCCTTTGAAAATAATGATTGTTAATTGAGTCTACTGAAAAAACCGCGAAGCACGCGAAGCACAAAGAAACACTGGAGAAAAAATTTGTGAAATTCGTGCAATTCGTGGCTTTTTTCTGAGCAGCCACAGATGAGTCTACCGAAAAAACCGCAAAACACGTAAAGAACAATCGGATTTGGGATATACTGAATTTGTGAATTCGGCCGTATTTTTAACCACATATCCCGGCACACAACCGGTTCGAGGTTACGGCCGTATCCTTGCCAACCATCTCCCAAATCTTTACCATTGTTTAGACTTTGGAGGCAACCATGAAACATCAACTACAAAAACTGACATATGCGGGACTGCTCCTGGTGTTACTGCTCACCGGCATGAGCTGCCAACAAGCCGTAGCCAAAAACCAGACGTTTTACGTCGCCCCCACCGGCGATGACGCCAATCCCGGCACAGAAGCCGCCCCCTGGCGCACCATCCAACACGCTGCCGACAGTGTCGGGCCAGGCGACACCGTTCTCATTCGCGGCGGCGTCTACCAGGAAACCGTCGCCATCAACGTCTCCGGCACGGCCGATAACTTCATCACCTTCCAGAGCTATCCAGGCGAAACGGCCGTCCTCGACGGAACCCCCTTCTCCTCCCCCGACGGCGACATCGGCCTGCAAATCGTTGACCAAAGCTACGTCGCCATACAAGGGCTGGAAATACGCAACTACAAAACAACCACCCCCAACGCCGTACCCATGGGCCTCTACGTCGGCGGCGCCTCCCGCCACATCCGGCTGCTGAACAACGAAATCCACCACATCGAAAGCAGCGCCCCCGTAGACGCCAACCTGCTGGGGGCCGACGCTCACGGCCTGGCCGTCTACGGTGACGCCGCCGACCCCATTCAGGATATAACCATCGAGGGCAACCACCTGCACGACCTCATCCTCGGCTCCAGCGAAGCCCTCGCGGTCAACGGCAACGTAGACGGCTTCACCATTCGCGGCAACACCGTCCACGACGTAAACAACATCGGCATCGTGATGATTGGCTTTGAAGGCACAGCCCCCAACCCCGCCGACGACCGGGCGCGCAACAGTCTCGTCAGCCAAAACATCGTCTACAACGTAGATTCCGCTGCCAATCCTGCCTACGGCGGCGACAAGAGCGCCGACGGCATCTACGTAGACGGCGGCACACAAATCGTCATCGAACGCAACACCGTCTACCACACAAATATCGGCATGGAAGTAACCAGCGAACACAGCGGCGGCGACGGCAGCTACGTCATTGTGCGCAACAACCTCCTCTACCTGAATGAAGTGACCGGCCTGGGCATCGGCGGCTACGACGCGCAACGGGGCAGCGCCCATCACGTCCAGATTCTCAACAATACCTTCTTCCAAAATGACACGCTGCAATGGGGCAACGGCGAGATATTGATTCAGCACGACGTTCACGACAACGTGATCAAGAACAACATCTTCTACGCCAACGGACAAAGCCTCTTTTTTGGCAACATCTTCAGCAACAACGTCAACAATACGGTAGATTACAACCTCTATTTTGCCCCGGATGGCGTAGATTCTGCCCAGTGGCAGTGGAACAACGTCACTTACACCGGCTTCGACGCTTACCGGGCGGCTGCCGGCAACGACGCCCATTCCCTTTTTGCCGACCCCCGGTTTACCGATGCCGCCGCCTTTGATTTCAACCTGCAAGCCGACTCTCCCGCCGTTGCTGCCGGAGAAACGCTGGCCGACAACGGCGACGTGGATTTTGCCGGCAACCCCCGCAGCCAAAACGGGGCTATTGACATGGGCGCGCTGGAGTTTACGGCCGTATCTCCCGCCGTCTACCTGCCCCTCGTCGTCACCCCCGCGCCGGCCGCCGACAAATGGGCGCTGTGGAACAACGGCACGCAGCTGCGCGGGGCCAACATCTACCAGCGGCGCGTCTACCCGGAACTGGACGGCCCGACTTTTATGGGGTCTGGTCCCTTCGGCCCGCCCTACACCCAGCAGGATCTTGACAACCTGGCCGCGCTGGGAGCCAACTACGTCAACATCTCCCACGCCGGCCTCTTCACGGAAACGCCTCCCTACGTCCTGGATGAGGACGCCCAGGCCAACCTGGACAACCTGCTGGCGATGATTGCCCAGGCGGATATGTTCGCCGTCATCAGCTTTCGCACCGGGCCGGGGCGCAGCGATTTCACTTTCTACTGGGATGAAGCAGGCGACTGGTTTGACCCCAGCTACCTCAATGATACCGTCTGGCAAGACCAGGCAGCGCAGGATGCCTGGGTGGAGATGTGGCAGTACACGGCCGACCGTTACAAGAACAACCCCATCGTCGTCGGCTACGATCTGATGGTAGAACCGAATGCCAACGAGGTAGGCAGCGATGCCCTGAATGCCCCGCTCAACGTATGGGACCCGGCCGAATTTTACGCGCAGTACGGCGGCACGCTGTATGACTGGAACCAGCTTTACCCCCGCATCAGCGCCGCCATCCGCAGCGTAGACGGTAATACGCCCATCCTCATCAGCGGGATGGGGTACAGTGCCGTGGATTGGCTGCCTTACCTGACGCCCACCGGCGATTCGCGCACCGTCTACACAATCCACCAGTACGCGCCGCACAAATACACCCACCAGCCTGCCGGCAGCACCGACTGCCCCGCCTACCCCGGCCAATGTGATGTGGATTGGGATGGTATTAAGGAACAATTTGACCAGGCGTGGCTGGCAGATTACCTGACGGCCGTTACCGATTTCCAAACCACGCACAACGTCCCCGTAGCGGCCAACGAATATGGCCTGATGCGCTGGGAACCGGACGCGCCCGCCTTTATGCAAGACCAGATGGAACTGTTTGAAGCGCAAGGCATCAATTACGCCCTGTGGGCCTGGGAACCGTCCTGGCCGCCATGGGCCACGTCAGTAGACGCATTTAACTTTCGGCATGGGCCTGATCCCAATAATCACGAGGACGTACCCAATACGCTGCAAGACACGATTATGGCCGCATGGGCACGGAATACAGTACGGCCGTCTACCTTTAACACATCCCCCTGAAAAATGCTGTCAGTCTTAAAGGGACACGGAATTTAGCTCGCGATGCGCAATTTTTGCCCGTCGCGTATCACACAACAAAGGATTGAGAATAACAATGAAAACGCAGCCAAGAGAAAATGAACAAATTATCAAGAGCGGCGCGGCCAATCTGCAAAAAAACGTCGAGACTGTGGGCGGGAGATTGTATCTGACAAACCAGCGGTTGATATTTGAAACTCACGCTTTTAACTTTCAGCGCGGCGTTACTGAAATTGAATTGTCCGATGTGGTTTCGACGCGAAATTGCTGGACGCTGTTTCTGGGTTTTATCCCCATCTTCCCCAATTCGCTTGCTGTCCGCGTCCGCTCCGGCCAGGAATACCGTTTTGTCCTGTCTAATCGCGGCGGCTGGGCAAAAGCTATCGAGGAACAACAAGAAAAATGAGCGGCGCACGCAAATATCGCCTTTTCCTTCTGCTGTTCATAGTCATCACTGCCTGCGGCCAACCCGCTCCAGCTTCAACGGCCGTCGCCCCAACAAAAACACACCCGGCTACGGCCGTCGCCCCCACCACGCCGCCACCCACCGCCCAATCTCCCAATCTCCAATGTCAAGTCCTGAAATATGTTGTCACATATACAA
>CAZRIB010000207.1:0-7099 GCA_964600035.1 uncultured Ardenticatenaceae bacterium
CCCCACTAAAATATTCATGTTGACAACTCCCTGACAGATCGCTTAAAATTACCCCGTAATTAGTTTTTCATATTGACTAATTAAATATTTGTTCACTAAAAACATGCTCAAACCACTCTAATGTACAAACCACATTTTTCCGGCAGCAATACCAGCCGCGTCAAGGCTCATAATGTGCAGGCCATATTGTTAAACTTGCTGCACAATCGTGTAACTTCGCGGGTGAAGCTGGCAGAGCAAACAGCCCTCTCCAAAACAACCATTACCAATCTTGTGGCAGAGTTGATGGCGCAAGATGTCATTACCGAAAAAGCAGTCGCGGATGCACCAGAAAACGGCCGTCGCCGGGTTGGTCGTCCACAAAGAATGGTGCATCTGGTCCCTAACGCCCGTTATGTCGTTGGTGTTCACATCGGTATCGGATTGTTCCGCGTCGCCGTTACCAATCTCCTTGCCGAAATTATCCATAACAACACGCTCCTCTTTGACTTAAACCAACCCTGGGAAGTGGTCTTGGCCCAAATTGCAGCGCAAATTGAAACAACGGTGCAAGAATCTGGTGTTGATCCGGCTTTGGTGCTGGGCGTAGGCATTGGCGTTTCTGGTTTAATTGACCACCGCACCGGCGTTAATTTACTGGCTCCCAGTCTGGGTTGGCATGATGTGCCAGTAAAATCGTTTTTAGAGGAACGGCTGCATTTGCCGGTTTGCGCCGACAATAATGTACGCGCAATGTCTTTGGGAGAGGCCTATTTTGGCATTGGTAAGGACGTGGGTATTCAGGCATTTATTTACGGCCGTATCGGGGTCGGTGCTGGTTTTGTCATCAACGGCCAGTTATTCCGGGGGTTTGGCGCGGGTGCAGGCGAAATTGGCCATACCATTGTACTGCCCCATGAAGGAGCCGCTTGTCGCTGCGGCCAGCATGGCTGCCTGGAAACACTGGTTTCGGAACCGGTGCTGCTGCGAGAAGCGCGAGCGCTGGCTGCACAGCAGCCAAAAGGTATCTTGGCGGCACATCTCAATCAAGCAGGGGATCACCCCATTGACGCAGTTTTTGCGGCTGCCCGTGCTGGCGATCAATCCACACAACAGCTTATTGAAGACAAAGCATATTATCTAGGCGTGGCGCTGGCCAACCTGGTAAATATTTTGAATCCAGAACTTATTATTTTGGGTGGTATGTTTGCCCAGGCAAGCGACTTAATGATTCCCAAAGCAGAGGCAACGATGAAACAAATGGCATTTGCCCATATGGGTGACCGGGTGCGGCTGCAACCAACGCACTTTGGCTGGCGTGCCGGAGTGGTAGGAGCGGCATCATTGGCATTAATGGGGCTGTTTTATGCTGCGGATGAGTCGATTGCCCTATGAATACATGAATATTTGAAAGGGTTTGTATGCAACCATTGACGATTGCTTTTGTTCCTTTAGCCCGACCAACATTTGATATTCCTTTGGCTGAAACAGTAACGGCGCAAGCGCGCGCCCAATTGGAGGCAGCGGGCTTTGTGTTGACTGGCCCATCTGAGTTGGTCATGGATTTGACCGGAGCAAAACAGGCAGCGCAGGCGCTAACGGCCGTTTCCCACGACTTGCTCCTCATTTTCCAGGCCACCTTTGCCGACAGCACGATGATAACGGCCGTTGCCGAAGCAACAGATGCCCCTCTGCTCATGTGGGCTGTGCCGGAAGCCCCAACGGGTGGTCGTCTCAGGCTCAATTCGCTGTGCGGCATTAATCTGGGCGGCCATGCCCTAAATTTGCGCGACCGTCAATATGACTATGCCTACGCGCCGTCAGACGATACGGCCGTACTCGACCAAATTCGGACGCTGGCACAGGCCGGACGGGCGCGGCGAATCTTGCAATCGGCCCACATTGGCCTTGTTGGCCAGCACCCGGATGGCATGGATACCTGCCGCCTGGATACAGAAACATTGCAGCGCATTTTCGGCGTGCGTATTACCCAATTTTCGCTGGATGATCTATTCCAACGGATGGACACTGTCCCGGCAGCGACATTGGCAGAGGTGCGGGAACAAGTGGACGGCCGTTTACCCAACACCGCCAGCCTGCCACAATCCCCGCTCAACGGCACACTCAGTGCCTACGTTGCCCTTAACCAGATGGCCGCTGAACAACACATTGACGGGTATGCCATCCGCTGCTGGCCGGAAATATTTGAACAAAAAGGCTGCTCTGCCTGCGGCGCCATGTCCCTGCTCAACGACACTGCCCTACCCTCTAGCTGTGAAGCAGATGTAAACGGGACAGTCACCCAACTCATCTTGCAAGCTGTCAGCGGTGGCCCCACATTTGACGTAGACATTGTTTCTGTAGACAAGAAAAAGGATCAGGTCGTCATCTGGCACTGTGGTAAAGCACCACTCTCTATGGCCGATCCCAACGTCCAACCTGAAGGCGGCCTCCATTCCAACCGCAAAGTGCCTCTGGTCATGGAGTTTCCTCTGAAACCAGGCCGCATCACCGCTGCCAGAGTCAGCCAGGCAAACGGCCGTATCTCCCTCGTCGTTGGCAGCGGTGAAATAGTGGCCGCCCCCAAAAGCTTCTCCGGCACATCCGGCGTCGTTCGCTTCGATCAACCTGCCAGCAAAGTCTTGGACACCATTCTCGGCAGCGGATTGGAACATCACCTGGCAATCACCTATGGTGACCATGTTCCGGCATTAACATCCCTTGCCGATTTGCTAGATATACCCGTTTTGACATTGTCTTAAAGGAGGAAGGTTATCACGATTTATTAAAACGACAGACCCGACAAATAATCATCAACCACTATGACAGGTTCTAAAAATTTTAGAGGAGGATCTAAGATGAAAAGAGAGAATTGGAAACTTGCTTTTGTGTTTATCCTGCTGCTGGGCATGCTTCTCGCGGCCTGTGGCGGAAACACAACAACCCCGACAGACCCGGAAGAACCGACCAATGAACCCGCACCCGCTGTCGAAGAACCGGCCGTCGAGCAGCCAGAACAAGCACCAGAAGAAACAGCAGGTGTTGAGATTCGTTTTGCCTATTATGCTGACGGCAATGAAGCAGAAGTTATGCAAAAGTTAGTCGACGACTTCATGGCTCAAAACCCGGACATCAAGGTCATTCTGGACGTTGTGCCATATGCCACCATCGACGAGCAGCTGCCCGTCCAGGTAGAAACAGGCGAAGGCCCAGACCTGGCCCGAATCACCAACTTTGGCGCCTACCAGGGCAAACTGCTCGACCTGCGGGATTACTTCTCCGATGCTGCTTACTACGAAGCCAACTTCCCCGCCCCCATTTTGGAAGCATTGGGCTACGGCGGCTTCCCTGATGGCGTCACCGTTACCGGCCCCTATGTCAACAAGACCCTGTTTGACCAGGCTGGTGTAGACCTGCCCGGCGAAGGCACGACCTGGGAAGAGTGGACAGCACTCACCCAACAAGTTGCCGAAGCCACCGGTGTGCAGTATGCCATTTCCATTGACCGTACCGGCCATCGTTTTGCTGGCCCGGCCATGAGCATGGGCGCAACCCTGATTGATGCCGATGGCAACTTCACAGTGGACACTCCCGGCTTCCGTGCCTTTGCCGAACTGCTTAACAGTTGGCATCAAGATGGTATCACCCCCAACGAAGTGTGGCTGGTCGGCGACAGCCTCAACAGCTGCATTGACTTCTTCAAGAGTGGTGACCTGGTCATGTGCATGTCCGGCTCCTGGCAGATTAATGGTCTGGCTAATGATGTTGGCGATGCCTTTGACTGGGTAGTTGTACCCAACCCAACCGGCGATGGTGGCAGCACAGGTGTCGCTGGCGGTTCGGCCGTTGTTGCCTTTGCCGATACCCAATACCCTGAAGCAGCAGCAGCCTTGATGGAATTCCTGATCCAAGCCGAGAATTATGGGCAATTCTCAGCTGAAACGTTGATTCTGCCTGCCCACAACGAAGTGGCATCCTCCGGCGTGGAATTCCAATCGGACAACCCCTCTGTATTGGCGGCACTCAGCACCTTCACGGCCGAAATCCCCAAACTGCAAGAACAGGCTGTGGCTTTGAACGTGCATCCATTTGCCTTTGCCTACTACCGTAACAGCGCCAACCGCATCGCCCAGTATCTTACCGGCGAGCTAACACTGGATGAAGCGCTGCAGCGGCTGCAGCAAGACATTGACGACGCTATTGCCGAGGCAACAGGACAGGCAGCAACAGATGAAACCCCGGCAGAACCGGCGGCAGCCTTGGAAGGTGAGCTTCGTTTCATGTACTACGCTGACGGCAACGAAGCAGAAGCCATGCAAAAGTTAGTTGATGAATTCATGGCACAAAATCCTGGCGTAAATGTCACACTGGACGTTGTGCCATATGCCACCATTGACGAGCAGCTGCCTGTCCAGGTAGAAACAGGCGAAGGCCCCGACCTGGCCAGAATCACCAACTTTGGCGCCTACCAGGGCAAACTGCTCGACCTGCGGGATTACTTCTCCGATGCTGCTTACTACGAAGCCAACTTCCCCGCCCCCATTTTGGAAGCATTGGGCTACGGCGGCTTCCCTGATGGCGTCACCGTTACCGGCCCCTATGTCAACAAGACCCTGTTTGACCAGGCTGGTGTAGACCTGCCCGGCGAAGGCACGACCTGGGAAGAGTGGACAGCACTCACCCAACAAGTTGCCGAAGCCACCGGTGTGCAGTATGCCATTTCCATTGACCGTACCGGCCATCGTTTTGCTGGCCCGGCCATGAGCATGGGCGCAACCCTGATTGATGCCGATGGCAACTTCACAGTGGACACTCCCGGCTTCCGTGCCTTTGCCGAACTGCTTAACAGTTGGCATCAAGATGGTATCACCCCCAACGAAGTGTGGCTGGTCGGCGACAGCCTCAACAGCTGCATTGACTTCTTCAAGAGTGGTGACCTGGTCATGTGCATGTCCGGCTCCTGGCAGATTAATGGTCTGGCTAATGATGTTGGCGATGCCTTTGACTGGGTAGTTGTACCCAACCCAACCGGCGATGGTGGCAGCACAGGTGTCGCTGGCGGTTCGGCCGTTGTTGCCTTTGCCGATACCCAATACCCTGAAGCAGCAGCAGCCTTGATGGAATTCCTGATCCAAGCCGAGAATTATGGGCAATTCTCAGCTGAAACGTTGATTCTGCCTGCCCACAACGAAGTGGCATCCTCCGGCGTGGAATTCCAATCGGACAACCCCTCTGTATTGGCGGCACTCAGCACCTTCACGGCCGAAATCCCCAAACTGCAAGAACAGGCTGTGGCTTTGAACGTGCATCCATTTGCCTTTGCCTACTACCGTAACAGCGCCAACCGCATCGCCCAGTATCTTACCGGCGAGCTAACACTGGATGAAGCGCTGCAGCGGCTGCAGCAAGACATTGACGACGCTATTGCTGAAGCAGAAGGTTCATCATAATTCCATAACGGCAAATAAATAAGAGAATGGGAGGCTGATTTAGCCTCCCATTCTTCTGTGATATTCAGGGAAGAGTGAAACTTTTATGTCTGTAATAACCTACCATAGAGCGATTAAGCGCATCAGGGAATCGGTAGGCCTGGTCATAAACCGTGTACTTGGCTTGTTTGTCTCGTTTTTTGACCTCTTTTTTGGCAATTTACAGCGTTGGCTGGGCATTCGCCGTATGCCATATGTGTTTGCCCTGCCCAATTTGCTTATTTTTGGCATCTTTATTTTGTTCCCAATGGCGCTTAATTTTTGGTATGCCACAACTGGAGGAACCGAATTTTTCCCTGGTGATCGTACCTGGGTAGGCACGCAAAATTTTGAGCAACTGCTGACGTGTGACAATTTTTTTGACCCCAATACGTGCCGGGAAGATTTGTTTTGGCGGGCGGTGCATAACAGTGTGGGATATGTCATTGCCCAAGTCTCTTTGATGGTGTTGTTCTCGCTGCTCACAGCACTGGTGTTAAATCGAAATATCAAAGGGCGTGGTTTTTTTCGCAGCGTTTTCTTTTACCCGGTATTGCTGTCGCCTATTGTAGTGGCGCTGATCTGGAAGTGGATTTTGCAAGAGAACGGGGTGTTGAATGCAATTATTACGGCAATGGGATTTGATAAAGTGCCGTTCATGGTGGATGCGACATGGGCCAGGTTTTGGGTGGTGATGATTAGCGTTTGGGCATATATGGGTTTTTATACGCTGATTTTGCTGGCCGGTTTGCAGGCGATTCCCAGAGATGTATATGAAGCGGCGGATATTGATGGCGCGAACAAGTGGCAGTCGTTTTGGCAAATTACGCTGCCCTTATTGATGCCAAATATGCTGGTCGTGCTGGTGCTTTCGCTGATCCGGGCGGTACAGGTGTTTGATGTGGTATTTGCTTTTACCGGCGGTGGGCCAGGATCGGCAACACGGTTTTTGGTGCAGTACATTTATGATAATGGGTTTTCCAGCCCAACGAAGCGGTATGGCATTGCGGCGGCGGCGTCTTTGTTGATGGCAGGGACGCTGGTGGTGCTGACGCTGCTGCAACTGCGGCTGAACAGAGAGGAGGCGTAGACGATGAAAACTATTTTATCGTTTTTAACGCGGACGCGGGGGCGAAACCGGATTGATTTTGTGGATGTTTTGAGCTATGCCTACCTGGCGATTGGGACATTTGTGATGTTTGGGCCGGTGCTGTGGCTGGTATTGTCGTCGTTTAAGAGTTCGGGGGAGATTGTGAAGTTTCCACCGCGGTTGCTGCCGTATAAACAGGAAACGGCCGTTATCGAAGGCTACGACGAACCGCTGCCATTGTATGACGTGACCCTGGACGATGGCACAACGGTTCGATTGGCACAGGTTCGCCGCATTGGCCTGGAAGCACAGTTGGTAGATCCAGCCAACCCTGGCGAAATCATCAAAGTCCCCATAGACCAGCGAGTTCCGGTTGAGCATGTCTCCTTTGCTCTGGACAACTACATCGAAGGGGTGCAGAGCTTTAACTTCTGGGTTTACTTGCGTAACAGCGTGATTGTGACCGTTGTTGCCACTATTATCACCCTCATTGTCAACAGCATGGCGGCATTTGCCCTGAGTAAATATCAGTTCAAGGGGCGGACGGCCATCTTCCTGTTGA
>CAZRIB010000208.1:0-7091 GCA_964600035.1 uncultured Ardenticatenaceae bacterium
TTTTGACCTTCATCCACAATCGTTGTTCCGTCTGGTATACTCTCGCTGCAAACCACCAAATCATTTGTTCCCACAAAAAGAGAGGAAATAGTATGCATTTCAAAACAATTATTGAACCGTTTCGCATTAAAACTGTTGAGCCGATTCGCCGCACAACCCGTGAGGAGCGTGAAGCGGCATTGAAGGCTGCCGGGTACAACTTGTTTTTGCTGAAGGCAGAAGATGTGTTGATTGATTTGCTGACTGATTCTGGTACGGGGGCGATGTCGTCTAATCAATGGGCGGCGATGATGCAGGGGGATGAGTCGTATGCTGGTGCGCGGTCGTTTTATAAATTTGAAACGGCCGTTCGCGACATCACCGGTCTCAAACACATCATCCCCACCCATCAGGGGCGCGCCGCCGAACGCATCTTGTTTGGTGTTGCCCTCAAACCCGGCGACATCGTACCCAACAACACCCACTTCGACACAACCCGCGCCAACATCGAATACCGGGGAGCGACTGCGCTGGACATCCCGGTAGCCGAAGGCCGCCAGCCCCAGCTCATCCGCCCCTTCAAAGGCAACATCGACTTACAAAAGCTGGAACAAACCCTGGCTGAAAACCCAGGCAAAGTACCGATGGCTATGATTACCGTCACCAACAATTCTGGGGGCGGGCAGCCAGTGAGCATGGCTAACATTCGCGCTGCCAGCGAAATATGCCATCGTTACGGCGTACCCCTCTTTTTAGATGCCTGCCGCTTTGCCGAAAACGCCTGGTTCATCAAACTGCGCGAACCCGGTTATGAAAATGCCACACCGTTTGAAATTGCCCGCGAAATGTTTAGCTACGTCGATGGGGCGACGATGAGCGCCAAAAAAGATGGCATGTCGAACATCGGCGGCTTTTTAGCCATGAATGATGATGCGCTGGCCGCCGAATGTAAAACACGGCTCATCTTGACGGAAGGGTTTCCAACTTATGGCGGGCTGGCAGGGTATGATTTGGAAGCGTTGGCAGTTGGCTTAAAAGAAGCCCTGGAAGAGGATTATTTACGCTACCGGATTCGGTCGGTAGAGTACCTGGGCGAAAAATTGGTGGCGGCAGGTGTGCCCATTGTGCAGCCAACAGGCGGCCACGCGATATATATTGATGCCAAGGCGATGCTGCCCCACATTCCCCAAAGTGAATATCCGGCCTGGGCTTTGTCGCTGGTTTTTTATCTGGAAGGCGGCGTGCGCTCTGTGGAGATTGGTTCTGTGATGTTTGGCTTGCAGCCGGATGGTTCGGAGAAGCCTGCCGCAATGGAGTTGGTGCGGATGGCTTTCCCCCGCCGGATGTATACGCAAAGTCATGTGGATTATCTGGCAGAGGTCATTCTGTATGTGAACGGGATGAAGGATCGGATTCGTGGGGTGAAGATTGTGGAATCGCCGAAAGTGCTGCGCCATTTTACGGCCGTATTAGCCCCGGCACACGGCTCATTAATCGTCTAAACAATCTATCTGTAAAAAAGCAGGGGCATCATGCCGCGCATCATGCCCCTGCTGACTGATTCAGTAAACCCAATTTGGCAAACTAATCAAAATCCTCTTGCTGCAACCGTTCCATTTCTCTGGCTCTTTCCAACATCTTTCGGCGGTGTTCAGAAATAGCGACCGTTGTTTCCACCTTCACATCTTTGGGCAGCAGGCCAAAATCTTGCAGCGTCCAAATGGTGGTGATGCGATCACTCAAATTCGGCCACTGGTCTTTTGCCCACAGATAACGCCGCCGGGCAAACTGCCAGATCGGTTCCGGTTGGCGTATCGGTTCAAAGTTGCGGTATTCCTCCCAAATTTCATTGCTGTCTGTAAGCGGGAACAAAATATCGAGCATGGCTCTTTGCACCACAGATTCTGGCCGGCCTTTATCCGGGTCTACCCAGTTGACGTGATAGTTGTGGATAAAGGTAAAGATGCCGTAGTGTGAGTAATCTTCTACCCGGCGCAAAATTTGCCGTTTTTGGCTGTAGGCTTTTTGGTAAGTGGCTTGTAAGTCCAGGTTTGGTTCTTCAATTCGTTCATGATGGTGTTGTTCTTCCACAAACAGTCCGGGATCGATGTTGTAGAGGTAGCAAACTAACTGCCGCACCCGGTCTGGGCTGACATTGAATTTGGCAAAGGCATCGGCTTCGATCATGTCTTCGACTGCATGGACAATGCCGCGCTGGCGGGCTTGATCGTGTGCGCGCTCCAGACCGTTTTGGTAGCTGGGTTTTTTGCCTGCGGGGATGGCTGGAAGTTCGGGTACGGCCGTTTCCCGCTTAAACCCGCCATTTGCTGTAAAGATCTGCAAAAGCGTAATGACAATTCCGGACACCACAATCACACCCAACGCATCCGTCTTTTGCGTTACCAGCACCAGCAGCATGGCATAACTGGCAATCATTCCGCGCAGCCCGGCAAAGCGCAGCGACTTGGCCTCAGCAGAACCGGGTTCAATGCCACGTTCTTCCAGCGCGCTTTTCCGCACAAAAAAGACCGTTGTGCTGGTGATGACAAAGGCACTGACAAACCCAAAGGCATAGTAAGATTCCACGATCACCACTTCCCGGATAATGGGGATAAGAATGGCAGAAACACCCCAAATAACGGCAATGCCAATCCGGTCATCTTTGAAAAAGCCTGGCAGGCGGCCCAGGCGGGCAGCATTGGCGGCAACGGCCGCACCCCCCACATATCCGCCACCCTGAGCAAGCAGCAAAATAATCGCCAGCAGCGTCCCGGCAACAAACAAAAACGTTTCGCCAGTGGTATTAGCCGTTGCCCGGTTAATTGCCCGCGTCAACGCCAAATCATACGCTATCGTATCCACAAACTCTTCAGGCGATAACGCCGCCAGTTCATCAGGAATGACAGGTTCTTGCCCCAACAGCTCCTCAGATGCCTGCAATGCTGGCAATGTTTCATAAAAACGCTGTGCTTCTTCCCGGTCTGCCTCCGTTACCATAATATCTTCAGGAGAAAGACCGTTGCCCAACGTTTGGGCAGCAACAATTTCATACTCAATCAACAAGGTGCTGTACCCTTCTGTGGCTGGAATGTTCCACTGTTGGGCTGCATATAACTGCACCACACCTGTGCCAATGAGGAAGATAGCCGCCAATGTTAAAGCTGTGTTGATGACTTTCCACTTGGGGCGGGCGGCATGTTTGCCGCTGGCTGGAATCACTTCATAACCAGAAAAGCCCAACATGGCGCTGGACATGGAACGGAAAAAGAGCTGGAAGAACATCACTGTGCCAATGGCGGAAATGTCTTGTTGGGCACGAACAACATGCTCTACCACACCGTTGGCTTCTAACCGGCTGACAATACCCTGTGTGAGAAAAGCCCAATCGGGGTTGCCAACGGCCGTTGCCCCAACCAGCCCCAAAGCCCCAATCGTAAACAACGTAAATGCCCCGCCGCCAATTAAAAACAACGGCACCGCCCGCTTCGGCCCCATTGCCACCAACACAACCATAATGAAGAAGGCAAACAACTCTGCCAAAGCAATTCGGTAAGGCGCCAATTCCGGCAAAATAAGCATCGTCACATCAGATGCCGAAATAGAGCTGATAATGATGGTTAAAACGGCATCCAGAAAAAACAAACTGGTTCCTATCCAGGAAAGCCAGCGCAATTTTTCCGGCCCAATTGCTTCTACCAAAGGCCCGCTGCCACCCGCATTTGGGCGCAAATATGCGCCAGCCTTGTAAGCCGGCACAATACCTAAAAACAACATGACAGACAGCACAATAAACGCCAAAATGGCGATCTGGTGATGTCCTTCTGCGCCATGAATAGCCAGCAGGGTTTGGTAAGCAGCCACACTAAAGGCATCGGCTGCAATTTCAAAAATAAGGGCCAGTACGCCAAGCCCGGTGCCACCTAAAAGCAGCCCTTCTACCATTAGTCGCGGTAGTTGGCGGTTTGCCTCTTTATTTTCTTGTGGATTGATGTAACTTTTGAACATCTTTTTCTATTCTCCTTGTGTAGACATTCTTTTTTGCCAGGGGGGGATTGACACTTTTGGGAAAAACATCTGGGAGCGGAAACCGGCTCTGCCCTTGCACAAAACAAAATAAGTATAATCCAAATTATTTGGGGCGCATAAAAATTTCAGTTTGCCATTCCTGGCACTCGCCCGTAAAATCCGGTGTACATATGGCAAGCTGTCCCTTATATGTAAACCACAAAAAGAAATTTGATAGAAAGCGTGTCATTGCTGTATGGTTTACTCAGGGAAAACGGGGGAATTATTGTCTTTCTAATTCAAATAACTTTTCCGTTTTCTCCTACGCATGAGAGAGTAACTGCTTTAATCATCAATCATTAATCGTTAATCTTTTAATTTTGAGGAGTATTTTATGAGCGACGATTTCGTTAGCTTTGAAAAATCAGCCGCCGAACACCGTAAAATGCTGGATAAAATACGCAATGGCGGCATTGCCACACGTGTTCGTATTATGGGCAGCAGAGACAGCTGCCCTGCTTGCAAGGCGCTGCATGGTGCTTATGACTTTGATGAAGTGCCGGAGCTGCCTGTAGAGGGATGTTCTCATGAACACGGCTGCCGCTGTCATTATGAACCTGTGCTGGACAGACGCGGCCCGTAAAAATTGATTGTTTCATGTGAAGGACGAACAAACGCTTCGTCCTTTTTTTGAATTTGGCAGCATGTTTAAGTTTCGTTTTGTTTTGTGGTGGATTGTTTTGTCGGGGTTGTTGGTGGCTTGCGGCGGAGAGGCAACGGCCGTACCCCCAACCCCCACGCTGAGTCCTGCTGCTGTTGCCGGTAAACAAGTATTTACCCGGGTATGTGGTTCCTGCCACAGCACCACACCCGACACGACCATCGTTGGTCCTTCACTGGCTGGCATAGCCACCCGTGCCGAAGCCCGTGTACCCGGACAAGATGCCCGCACCTACATCATGACCTCCATCATGCGTCCACAAGCTTATCTGGTGGAAGGTTTTGAACCCCTCATGCCTGAAGATTTTGGCAAAAGCCTGACCGGGGAAGAAATAGATAATTTGGTGGCTTACTTGTTAACATTACAAGAGCCATAGCAAACGCGGCAGGAATGTCGTGACAAAAACAAACGCGGCTGATATGCCGCGGCTGCTCGCTAATCACCAACATCAACCTAAAAACGACAGTGCTAAGGATCAAAAATTAAACAAGTTGCACATTTAGATTGGTTCAATCTTCAGAGATTGAACCAATCTTGGCAACGTTATTTAATTGTCATTTCTAAAGCCCTGCGCCGACTGCCACGAATGAAAATGTGGCAGGTATCATGCCTTGTAACCTGCAAGCCTGCACCGACTTCAATTATCAAATTTTGTTTCTGGAGGAGAAAGTTATGTCAACTGTGCTGAAATGGACTGGTCGAGTCATTGCTGTTTTGGTAACGTTGGTTGTCGCTCTTGTTGTTGTGGCGGGCATGATGCCAGCCAATGCCGATGAGCCTGTTGGTGAGAATCATGGTGCGGGGGCCAGCAGTGTGCTGCCCTCATATTCCGGTTTGCTGCGGGAGTTTCCGGCAACAACGGAAACGGCCGATAACCCCACCACCCCCGAAAAAGCAGAACTGGGCCGCCTTCTCTTTTTTGACCCCGTTTTATCCGAAAACAACAACATTGCCTGTGCCAACTGCCATCACCCAGACCTGGGCTTTGCCGATGGCAAACCGACAGCCGTTGGTCATGATGGCACGGTGTTAACCCGCAATGCCCCCACATTATGGAACGTGGCCTATACCCAAAATCTGTTTTGGGACGGCCGTATCCAGTCCCTGGAAGCACAAGTCGAAGTGCCCCTAACCCATCCCAATGAAATGGGCGTTAGCGATACCGATGCGCTGGTGGCAGAACTGGCCGCCATCCCCGAATATCAGGAACGGTTTACGGCCGTATTCGGCAGCGAAGGCGTTACATTGGCTAACATTGAAAAAGCCCTGGCCGCCTTTGAACGCACCTTGCTGGCGAACGACACCCCGTTTGACCGCTACGCCGCCGGTGACTTTGATGCCTTGACGCCGTCCCAAAGGCGCGGTCTGGCCTTGTTCCGCTCCGGCGCAACCCGCTGTTTTGAATGTCACGGCGCGCCCACTTTCGCCTCCGACACGTTCCGTGTGATTGGTGTGCCCAGCGATGACCCAGGCCGGGCGGCCATTGCCGCAGACGGGCAGGAAGGCGCGTTCAAAGTACCAACTTTGCGCAACATCGCCCTGACCGCTCCTTACATGCACAATGGTTCGATGGCAACGCTGGAAGAGGTTGTTGATTTTTATGCCGATGGCGGCGGTCTGGCGCATGGGCAGGAGAATGTGGATGTTTTTGTGCAGGGCTTTGACCTGACGGAGCAGGAACGCGCGGATTTGGTGGCTTTTTTGTATGCTTTGACGGATGAGTCTGGCCTGCCGGAGATTCCGGCCAGTGTGCCTTCTGGTCTGCCGGTGGTAGCCCATGTGGATAATCCGGCACGGGCGGAGGTGGCGGCGCATAATGTAGGGAGCAGCGGTACGGCCGTTGCCGAACGCGCGCCCATGACCATTACGGTACAGCCGGGAGAGACCATTCAAACGGCCGTAGACCGTGCCCGCCCAGGCGACACCATTCAGATACCATACGGTACATACCACGAGCGCGTCGTCATCGACATCAGCGACATTACCATAGAAGGCATCCCCAATGCCGACGGCGAATGGCCCACCTTTGACGGGCAGGACGTTCTTAGTGAAGGCGTGCTGGCTTCTGGCAACAACTTTACCATCGGGCAGCTGCGGTTTATCAACTTTACAGATAACGGCGTGCTGGTGGAAGGCGCTACCAATGTTCATTTTCATGACCTCTACGCAGAAAACACAGGCACATACGGCATTTATCCGGTACGCAGCACCGATGTGATTATTGAACGTGTGGAAGTGACTGGTGTGGATGATGCCGGTATTTATGCCGGACAGTGCGAAAACGTCATTGTGCGCGACAGTGTGGCCTATGGCAATGTATTGGGCATTGAACTGGAAAACACTCTGGGCGGCGAAGTGTACAACAACCGTGCCTATGACAATACCT
>CAZRIB010000209.1:0-7061 GCA_964600035.1 uncultured Ardenticatenaceae bacterium
CGGATAGCAGTTACTTTACGCCATCATTATAACGATTGTTGCAGAGAGATGGTGTGGGCCGGTTTAGCTGCGGTTCAAATTTCGTATATCAAGCTGGATTTCCGAGCTGCTCCCCTCAATCTTGCGCTGCAGTGGATAACCTGTTTTTTCCAGCAGCCGCCACATGGGCATGTTGGCGTTTTGGATGGAGGCTGTCATGGTGTGGATGCCACGTTCCTGTGCGGCTTCAATTAAAAGTGCCAGTAACTGGCTGCCAATGCCCTGGTTTTGCATGTCGTCGCGGATGGAAAGGGCGACTTCTACTGTGCCGGGTGCAGCCTGTACGTATCTGGCTACGCCGATGGGCACAGTGCCGTTGTCGGGCATGTTGGCAAAGGCTATCCAGCCAAATTGGGTCGGCTCCGGGATGTTGGCAATTTGTTGGGCTGTTTGCCATACCCGGGATGGGCTGGGGTTTTCAACAGGTGTCTGGAATCGCCGGTAGCGGCTTTCCGGGCTCATGTGCTCGAAAATGTTTACAAGATCGGGGGCATCGTCTGCTGTCAACGGCCGTACCCACACCTTGATATTGGCTTTGCTAAAAAATGATTTTGCTTGTGTTGTGTTCATATTTTCTCCGACGCACGCACTTGACGCGTCGCGTCATGGGCATCATAGCATAGTTGTCAATGCTCTTCAATAAGGCATTTTGCACAAAAACGGCCGTTTTGCTCCACCTGCAACTTTTTTTTGCTGCTCTGCGTATACAACCATACACCGGTCAAAGCCGGAAATTTTCACGTGTATCAACAGCAAACCAATGCCAAAGGAAGGGTTTAATAATGAGTCCAAAAAAACAAGCAGACCAGTATGAGGAATTGCGGGCATCGTTGGCAGCCATGCCGCATATTAGTCCAGAGCAGGTGGAAACCTGGGTCTCGTTGCAGCAGGCCATTGACAAAACGCGCGATTATTTGATTCGTGCCGTGCCGCAGGCGCAGGCCAGCATTGATGAAGCCCAGAAAATTTTAGGCCAACGAACTTACTCGCTGGTCTTTTTTGGGGGAACGGGCGTTGGTAAAAGCACCTTGATTAATGCCTTGCTGGGGCGCAATTTACTGCCAACCGGGGCGGTAACGGCCGTTACCGGAACCATTGTCTACATCGAGCAAGCCGAAGAAGGCGAAGCAGAATCGTTGGTGTTGAATTACTGGCGCAAAGATGAGTTTGCCGACCGCGTGCGCCGGTTGTGCCAGTTGGCTGAACTCCCCTCATTTGACATCACCAATGACGGTGAGCGCGAACAGGCGCAGGAAGATATTCAAGCCATCATGACGGAAAACGAAACGGCCGCAAAAACAGAACGAGACGAATATCTTGAAATTTTGCTGGACTGCATTGCTTCCTATGAAAACAACAAAACATTGTACAAAGCAGAAACACCGCCGCCGGTCAGCCTGCCGCTGGACGATGAAAATGCGCTGCGCCACCTGCGAGAAGACGGGTTTAAGGGCAGTGCTGAGCGCAAAATTCGCCTGATAAAATCGGCCGTTTTCCGTATTCACCCGCGCGATAATCAGACCAATTTGTTGATGAATGGCTGTTTGCGCATTGTGGATGTGCCCGGTTTGGGTGCAGGCATGAAACTGCATGAAGCCATCACGCTGGAAGAGATGAAACGGGAAGATGCCATGATTGTGCTGGTAACGGATGCAGGCCGCCAGCGTGTGGATGAAATGAAGTCGCTTTCGGCCGTGAACTGGATAAAGGAAAACCGCCTCTTTGGGTTAAGCGGCGCAGACCTGGATGAAGCGGCCAGCAAAATCTTCATGGTTGTCAATGGCGGCAATGTGCGCCAGGCTTTTGACCGCCTGAACTCCGGTTTGCCAGAGGCAGAACTTGAGGTAAAGGAAGTCACACGCTATATCGCTCCAAATTATTGGGAAAAGTACCGCAATCGGGGACATAACCGGCCGTATTTTTTGGTGATGACGCCGCCTGCTGTGTATGTGCAAGACCCAGACCATTCGCCTGGCGAGTTTGCCAGTGAAACGGAGCGTATTTTGAAGTTGTTCCATGACCAGGTGGGCAATGTTGATTTGTCTGACCCGCTGCATCCTGACACAAAAGAGGCGTTGTTGACACTGAGTGAAGTGCCTTTGCTGCGTGACCGTTTGATTGAATTTATTAAAACGGAGCGGGTACGGTCTCAGCTTCGGGAAGCGGCTGCCAGAATTCGCAACAGTTTGCAGGCACTGCGGTTTTATTATGAAAAACAGTTGGCCGCTCGTGGTGTGCAGCCGCCATTTGCCCATAGTTGGGAACAGCTTCAGGAACGGCGGTATGAAAATGTGCTGGTTCGCCAGCAAAAAGAGCTTCCCCGGGCCTTTCACCAGGCTTTGTTGGAATTGAGTATGCGCACGAACAGTAACGGCCGTTTCCGGGAACTGCTCCAGCCTACACTCAACGGTGTCAAAGGCATGGTTGCCGACACCATTCAAAGAGAAATTGACACCCTGCTGGAAAGCTACGGCACAGAATTTTGGGACAACCGCGATGTGACCTATGACAACCTGATTTGGGGAACAAGCGGCATTGAAGTGCCCATCAAGCGCATCCTTTATCAAGTTGAATTGGCGATGCAGGAAGCGGTTTCTCAGTTTATGCCAGAAGTGGCGGAAGTGATGGCCGCCGAGCTGGAGCGCACGCTGGAAGCCCATGACATTCTCAGTCGTTTGCAGCGGGCAAGCTATGAACAGCCTTATACCTTTACACTGCCGGGAGATACCAACGGGGAACGGCCGTTAGAAGATGCCTTCAAATCTTTGGTCAGCCGCATTGGGACTAACTTCCGCCATGTGTGCCAGCAAGCTGTCATGTACGAACTGATGAAGCCGGAACGCTCCATCCACAGCCGGTTAGAAGCGGGCGAAAAAGCGTTGGCGTTGTCCAGCAATGAGCGCCTGCTGGATGTTGCCTTGCGTGGGCCGGAGGCTGTTCGGGAAGATTTGGCCGCCCACGTTGGCGCAGCCAATAACAGTCAGCAGGCAGTGAATGATAGTCAGGAAGAGGAAATTGCCATCAATATTCTGGATGCGCCTGCTGAACCGGATTTTGACATCAGTTTTTTGAACGACACGGCCGTTTCCGGCACGGCAGAGATGCCAGAGCTTGAAACCAGCTACGCCGATCAACTGGACAACATCGCCATCAAAATTAACCGCATCTTCAGCAGCATTCTCGATGATTTGTTTAATGACGATGAACTGCTGCCCAGATTGCGCCGGTTGTTCTGGCTGGAAGCGACACGGGTTGAGCGCGATTTTAACAACCACATCGTGAAGCCCATGCTGCGAAACCACGATCGCAATTTGCACGATGAAGCCTTGCGGGCTGCCATGTCGGTAGACCTGGAATCTGTCTCTGATTTGGAGGCGTTGATGCGTACCTGGGAGGGTCTGCACAAGTTGGAACTGTCTCTGGCTGCGTAAAATAAAAAAAGAGATTGGAGATTGAGGAAATCTCCAATCTCTAATCTCTAATCTTGAGTCTACCGCAAAGCACGCAAGTTGTTCAAAATTGTCCAACACCAGCAGCATTTCTTTATCTTGCAGATAAGCCAGCAGTTGTTGTTCAGGCGGTATTTGGCTGTTCAAATTCAGGTGCAAGGCTGCCGCAATGGTGTTTGGCAAAAGGCTTGGTGCTTCCAGCGCCACGAGCGGAATAAACCAGATACCATGTAAAAATTGCCCGGGCTGGTGTGTGGCAAATTGGTTGGCAATTTCAGAGGCAAGGTGGGTTTTGCCCATACCGCCAGGGCCTAATATGGTCACAAGCCGGCAGGTGGGGTCATTTAGACGGGCGGAAATGGTTTTCATTTCACGGCTGCGGCCAATGAAATGGGGTCGGGTTGGGGGCAAATTGGGTTGGGGCAAGCTGCGGGCGGCGGTAATTTTTTGGTAAATGGCCTGGGTTTCGTTTGATGGGTCAACGCCCAGTTCGTCGTTTAATAGCTGGCGGCACGTTTCGTAATGGCTGATGGCGGCGGTGAGCTGCCCGGTTCGAGCGAGCAGGATCATTTTTTGCCGGTGGGTGCGTTCGCTGAGGTTGTCTATTTGCAGCAGGTGGTCGGTGTGTTTGAGGGCGGTGGGGTATTGACCTGCTGCGGTGTGGGATTGGATGAGCTGCCAGAGCAGATTTACGGCCGTTCGCCGGTGTTTTTCCCTTTCTATCAGCGCCCATTCTTCAAAGCCCCGGCTGTCTCGCAGGTAAAAACCTTCCAGAAAATCGCCCCGGTACAGGGCAATGGCTTGTTCGCCAACGGCCGTATCTTGTTTGGCTTGTTGTGACAGGTTGTGAAATTCGGCCGTGTCCAGCCAATGGTCGCTTTCGTGGTTAAAGGCAATGGTTTGGCGGGTAATGGTCAGGTAAGGTTTGAGCTTTTTGCGCATGCCGGAGAGGAGGGAGCGCAGGTTTGCCAGAGATTGCTGGGGATCGCGGTCGTCCCATAACAATTCGGCGACTGTTTCACGGGGAAACGGCCGTTTCTGGCAGGCCAAAAAAGCCAACAACCCTTCAGCTTTTCGCGTTGGAAGCTGCACACTGCTGCCATCCAATTCCAGATGCAGTTGACCTAACAAAGTAATTTTTAATGCCATAACTTGAAGCCTTTTTTTCAGATCGATTCCCGATCGGTAACACAGTAAAGTGGTTTTTCAATGACAAATGGCACAGGACTTACTGGAAATTTGCTGCCAATTCTGTGTCGTTTCACGGGAAGAACCTATGACTGATCCTTTTGATGAAAAACCACAACCATTCATATATATGGCCTATTTACTGCGATTTTGGCGTGAAGATGTATCTGTGCCATGGCGAGTGACGGCCGAAAACCCTCACACTGGTCAAAAATATGCATTTTCCACGCCAGATGAATTTTGGGCGTTTATCTTGAGCGAGTTAGATGAAGCGGATAAGTAGAACCAATTCCTTTTAATCTCTACTGAGATTACCGTCCTAACCTTACAAACTCCCCAAAGGCTGTGCCTCTTGCCGGGTTTGCGAACAACTTGTCAACGATTGTTCCGGGTTAGGACAACGAATGGCAAATCGAACGAATTCGTTCCTTCATCAATTCGTTGTCATGCTTGCTGACCGACCAGCTACTGACAACTTGTTTGTGCACTCCCTCCTGCCGGGTCTGTATCGCGTTGCATAACTTTTTGGTAAAATCCCCTCCCTTGAATCAGGTTGGTGTTTCCAACCTATACTAAAAACCACTTTATTGATTAATCATGGCTTATTAATCTTTGCCTGAGAGGATTTTATGACGACGCTTTCTGTTCTTTTGCTGGCTGCCGGTCAAGGCACGCGCATGCAGTCGAAGCGACAAAAGATTTTGCATGAGGTAGGCGGCAAGCCGATGCTGCTGCATTTGTTTGAAGCGGCTGAATCAATTGTCGATATGCGGCCGGTTGTGGTGATTGGGCCTGGCGGGGACGGTGTGAAGGCGTTATTGGGCGACCGGGCGCAGTATGTGGTGCAGGCAGAGCAGTTGGGAACGGGACATGCGGTGAGAATGGCGGCTTCTGTGCTAAACGGCCGTTCCGACCAGGTCATTGTAACTTATGGCGATATGCCGCTGCTTCGTGCAGAGACCATGACGCGGCTGGCTTTACAGCAGAGCGAAACACAGGCCACCATTGTCATGATGACCGTCATGGGTGACCCGAAAAGCTCATTTGGCCGGGTGCTGCGGGATGAAGAAGGCCATGTGCTGGAAATTGTGGAAGTGGCGGAGGCCAAACAACGGGCGAATGGGCAGGAAATTTTGGCTGTTCGCGAGATGAATGCCGGTGTTTACTGTTTTGATGCCCATTGGTTGTGGCAAAACATTACCGAATTACCGCTGCGGCAGGCCCGGAATGGCCATGAGTATTATTTGACAGATTTGGTGGCAATCGCTGTGGCGCAAGGGCTGTTGGTAGATGCCGTGGTAACAGATGATCCAGACGAATGTTTGGGAGCCGGAACGCGGGCAGAATTGGTAGCGGTGGAAAAGGCTTTCCGCCGCCGGGCAAACCGCCGCTGGCTTTCTCGCGGGGTGACGCTGATTGACCCGGATTCGACGTTTATTGACCAGGATGTGGTCATTGGTCAGGACACGGTTGTTTGGCCGAATACGTTTTTGCAGGGAGATACGGCCGTTGGCGAGGACTGCACCATTGGCCCCAACACCATTTTGCGAAATGCCAGGGTGGGGCATCGCTGCCGCATTGAGCAGGCTGTCGTAGAAAATGCGACCGTGCCAGACGATACGGCCGTGCCCCCCTTTACCCACTTGAACGGTGACAAGGTGAAAGGGTAGTACACGCAACCCGAAGTCCGTATACCGTTTTCCGATGAACTTACCAGAGGCAGCGCACGCGGATTACGGATTACTGAATACTGGTAGTGGCTGTTATCTGTCACCTGCTTTAGTCATCAATCTTTATGCATTAATCTTTGCCTTTTCAGGAGTTCATAATGATCACTTCAGCGCAAAAAGAACAATTAGTGAAAGCGGCTTTGCACGCCAGAAAAGCCGCCTACGCCCCTTATTCCCACTATCAGGTGGGGGCGGCATTGCTGACGGCTTCTGGTCGTGTAGTGACCGGCTGTAATGTGGAAAACGCATCTTATGGCTTGTCGAATTGTGCCGAGCGAACGGCCGTATTCAAGATGGTATCAGACGGTGAGCAAGAAATTACGGCCGTTGCCATCGCCACAGACAACGGCGGCTCCCCTTGTGGTGCATGTCGTCAGGTCTTGGTTGAATTTGCCGGAGACGTGCCAGTGTTATTGGTAGACAGCGACGGGCATGTGAAAGAACACACATTGTATGGCCTGCTGCCTGCCCATTTTGGCCCGGAACATTTAACCTGAACAGGGTTCATTATGAACAGTCTGCGCCGACCACTATGGATGAAACTGTGGCAGGCGGCAGGTGGCAAACGCAGTTACTTTGTAATTCATAATTCATAGTTCATAATTCATAATTCGTAATTCGTAATTTGTTCTTTCCAAAGGAGGCAGAGCGTGAC
>CAZRIB010000210.1:0-7053 GCA_964600035.1 uncultured Ardenticatenaceae bacterium
GAAACCCACGATGTTGCTGATGTGATTGAAAACGCAGATGTGCTTTATGTGACCCGCGTGCAAAAGGAGCGCTTTGCTGACCTGGCACAGTATGAAGAAGTGAAAGATTTTTACGAGATTACCCCGGAAATCATGGCAAAGGCCAAAGAAAAAATGATTGTGATGCACCCCCTGCCACGTGTTGGGGAAATCCATTACGCTGTGGATGATGATCCGCGTGCCGCTTACTTCCGGCAGGTACGGAATGGTATGTTCATTCGCATGGCGCTGTTGGCTGGTGTGTTAGGCAAGGCATAAAGATGTCCGTTCAGCCAGCGGGCTGGCATTGGCTTGCTGGCTGAACGCTCCCCCCATCTCGACTGACGGCTTCTAACCAATAGTTGACGATTTACCGGCTGGCTAAACGGCCGTTTTGCTATAATTTGATCAACTGCGCAGGCAGTGTGAAAAACAATTTTTTATTGGCCATGAGAAAAGGGGGAAACGGGTGGACAATATGAATTGGAAAGACAGGTTTAAGCCAGACAATTCTGCAGAAAAAGGATGCTACCTTGTCGTATTGGGATTTATTATCGTCGGGATATTATCCTCTCTTTCTGCTCTGGCAGATGATGTAAGCAAACCCGCCAGTACTTTTATCACCCTCATAAAATTGGGCATTATCCTTTTTGTATTAACCTCTTTTGAATGGCAAAGTCTGAAGAAATATGATTCCTTGCCAAACGCAAAATTGTTTTTAATTGCATTTTGGGCAGCATTATTACCTTTGGCGATTGGTTTAGCCCTGCTTATAGTCATGGGTTTTTTGATTGCTTTCTTGAATGTTTTTATACCTGACTGGATTGTAGATGTTGTATGGTTAGGTAGTTTTTTTCTTGCTGGATTTATAGGTTTGAAACTCGAAAGCGTGTTAAAGGATTGGCTTCTTAAGAAGTGGCATCCAAGTATGACAACGGCCGTTGTTCAAGATGAAGTTAGTGAGTCTGAATTCTAGAAATTGCCTGTTAAGCATGAACCAAACGGCCGTTTACAAACCCCGCCACATGTGCCGCCAAATCCAGTGGAGGTGGGGCCATGTCCGGGCGCACCTCGCGCATCATGTTCATCACCATCAACGGGCCAAGCAGTGCCGCCACCGCGTGCAGCGGATGCTCCTGCCGCAGAATACCTTCCGCCTGGTAACGTGCCATCAGACGGCCAACGGTGTTCATCATCCCTAACGGCCGTCCCACCAGCCCCGCCAGCTCCGGATGGCGCGGAATCTCCGTAAACAGCACATACATAAACTGGCCGTTCTCCTCGGCGACAGCCTGGTAAGACTGCACCACGCGCAGCAAATCGGCCGTGACATCGCCGGTGTACTCGGCGGCGGTGGTAAAATCAACGGCGTCGGTGAGCGTGGCGATGGCCTGACGCACTAACTCCGCCTTGCTGCCGTACTTGCGGAACAGCGTCACTTCGCTCACGTCGGCGGCTTCGGCGATTTGTTTGGTGGTGGCCCCGGTGTAGCCCCGCTCAATGACGGTCTGCACGGTGGCGCGGAATACGGCTTCATCGGTGACGATCTTAGGCATAACTTTCCCCGGTTTTTTTCGTAGTCCGTAGTCCGTAATCCGTAGTCGGTTCACGGCTTACGGACTACGGACGACAGTTCACGATTCACGCCACCATCTTACCATAAGCAAGTGTTGACTTACAATAAAAAGAGATGTGGGAAGATGCCTGGTACACGTAACCCGAAGTCCGTATACCGTTTTCCGACGAAGTTACCAGAGGTAGAGCACACGGATTACGGATTACTGAATACGGGTACTATGGCTTTGAGGATTGTATTTTGCGGCGCAGGGCTTGTACGGCCGTACCCACCAGCACCACAAACGCCGCACCCACCAGAACCCACTTAACCAGCGTAAACAGACCGGCCAATTGCGCAATAACGGCCGTTTTTGCCGGATAACGTGCCATAACCAGCGACGTGGCTAAATTTTCCAGCAGGTCAAACAACACCGCCGCCAATGGCAGCAAATTGGCCTTCTGCCAGAGCGATACCGCCGGAAAGGCAAACGCGGTCAGCCAGCTGATGGCCATCACCAAAAAGGTGGTGTACACCACCGGCCAGACCACATCAAACGTAAACCGTGCCCGAATGTATTCACGCCGTCCGGTTTCACCCAGCGCGTTGGCAATTTGGTACAACGTATCGGCAGAGTAGGTGAACATGGTGTCGGGTGTCGGCACGGCCGTATCGCCTCCACCTGCCACGCGCGGCAAAACAAGAGCCACAAACAACACAAAAACGGCCGTGGCTGTCAAAGCCACCCAACCCGTCGCCCAACGGTGTAAACGTTCAGATATCTTGTTTAATTCCATGTCAACCCCTCCAAAATCAACATCGCTCCTGTGGCCAAAGCAGGCGGCAAATCTGTCCGCGTTGGCGACACCAGCCACAGCAGCATGATGCCCTCATACAACCCCAGCAGTGCATCTGCCACCTCATCAGCCGCCACCGGACGGAACTCACCGCTGTCAACGCCTTGCTGAATCAGCGCAGACAGTCCCTGCCGAAAGCCGCTGCCAATCTCTTGCATCACAGCTTGCATTTGGGGATCGCGGCTGGTCATTGCATACAGCTTGGCGCCGGTCAGATACAATGACGCAATTTCATCTGTTGCCGCCAATATCTGCTCGAAAAATGTGCTGAGCCGCTCCCGAACGGAGCCTGTCGCCTGCGCTAACTGGTGCAAAACGGCCGTAATATTGGCGGCGTTCTGCTGCAGCAAAACGGCGATAATCTCATCCTTGCTTTTGAAGTACCAGTACACGCCGCCAATACTCAACTCCGCCTCTTGCGCGATTTCCTGCATTGTCACTTCCAGAAACGGCCGTCGCGCAAACACGCGTTGGGCGGCTTGCAAAATTTGAGTTTTACGGGCTTCGCTCACGTCTGGTCTTGGCATTTTTTCATCACGTCGTTTGTTATCGGTACACGGTTCACGGCTAACGGCTCGCCGGATTTAGCCGCAAGGTATATTGCGCGGCAGATTGAATGGCGGGCAGAGTGAAGGGTAAGGAATGATATTCAACAGCCAGCCACGGCGCAATTTGGTCGTCGTAAAAGGGGCTGAATGGCTGGCCGGATTGTCCGGTGGGAAGAATGGAACGGCCGTTATCCCAGTCGGCGGGATCACTAATGATGCGATAAGCCGGGCCAAGCGCCATCGCATACCGGTTATCCGGATAGTAGGCGCCGCTGTTGACCGTGTTCCAGTTACCACCCGTTGCAAATGGGCCTCGGTTAAAAATGGGCGCCAACGGGCCAATGCTGCCCAGCGGATGGGCAAAAGTCATGGCGTGGATTGTCCCCCATGTCCACTGGGTTGGGTCGCTGCCCATTTGCTGGCTTAAATCGGTAACGGCCGTTTCCAGAGCCGTTCCCAGCAGTTCAGCCCGCCGCCCCTGCCACCATTCACTGGCCGGGTCATCAAGCTGATTTTGCAAAAACATATACGGATACCCTGCCAACGAAAGGTAAGATTCCGCTGCTTCCGCGCCCAATTCCGGCGTGAGAATCTGCCGCAGCAGTTCCCACAGTGCCGCTTCGCTGATGGCGGCTGCCGGGCTGTCCGGTGTCATACGGCCGTCCCATTCGGCCAAAAGCTGTTGGGCAGCCTGGGCGTTTTCCGAATCCGGCGCGGCTTCGTTGGCGATGGCCTGCGCGACCTGCAAATTGATGTCGCTGTACCAATTGGCTTGCAGCGAGGCAATGTCATCTGTGGTCAGGTTACGGCCGTTTCGCAAAAAGTCGCTAATCAACGCCACACGATACGGCGGCTGGAAATAATGAGACAGAAAATAAGGATAATCCGCTCCTACAGGCCGATTGTTCGCCGAGGCAAAGAAGTCCCCCTGTGCGTTAAGGGCTGAGGGCATCTCGTCAAACGGCACAAAGCCTGTCCATTCATGCTCCCCATCTGCGCCCGAAACCGGCAGTAAGCCAAAGAAATCATTGTTGGCGCGAATAGGCACGGCCCCGCTCATCTGGTAGCCGATATTGCCGTCCACGTCGGCATAGACAAAGTTCATGCCGGGAAGCTGCCACAATGCCAAAGCCGCCCGAAATTCATCCCAATTTTGGGCACGGTTAAGCGACAAAATTGCCTGCGCCAACGGCCGTCCCTCATCCAGCCCCGTCCAGCGCAGTGCCAAATGCTGGTCGCCATCTTCCGCCGCATCAGAGACCAACGGGCCATGATGGGTGCTGCGTACCTGAAGGGTGATGGGGTCGCCTCCCTTGACCTGAATCACCTCTTCCCGCAGGGTGAGATCGTGCCATTCGCCCTGGAACTGGTATTGGGTTCCGGCTTCGTTTAATGTTTCAATGAACAGGTCTTGAACATCCGGGCGGGCGTTGGTGACGCCCCAGGCAATACGGCCGTTGTGCCCAATTTCAATGCCGGGCAGCCCGGGCAGCGAGCCGCCAACCACATCGTAACGGCCGTCGCTGGTATGCAGCCCCACCTCATACCACAGCGATGGCATACTTAGCCCTTGATGGGGATCATTGGCTAACAACGGCGCGCCGGAGGCCGTGTGCGAGCCGCCAGCCACCCAGGTGTTGCTGCCCTGGTCTGGTTTGGCCAGGGGGACAACCTGCTGCCATTGGGCGGAGAATGTAAGCAGAGAAACGGCCGTTGGTGCAATGTCCGCCGTCTGGTTCGCATCGGGAATCACATCAGGTCCGGGATAATCCGGCAGCACAGCCAGAACCTGCTCCCACGGAGCCACGTCTGCCAACTGCGACACAATCAACTCGTCCTGATAGTTGCTGCTCAACCCCCAGGCAACCAGCTTGCCAAACACCAGTGAATCAACAGGTGTCCACGGCTCCGGTTCAATGCCCAAAATCTTGAACTCCAGCGGCAGCCTGCCCCCTGCCTGCGCCAGAAAGGCATTTACGCCATCCGCATACGCTTGCAGCGCCGCTTGTGTTTCCGCATCCAGGCTTTCCCAATCAGCCTCTGCTGACTGGGTCATGCCCAAAATACGCATGAAGCGGTCATTGTTCAACCCCCGGTCGCCAATCACTTCGCTCAACCGGCCATGCGCCGCCCGCCGTGCCGACTCCATTGCCCACAATCTATCCTGGGCGTGGACAAATCCTTGAGCAAAAAAGAGATCGTGGTCATTTTCGGCCACGATGTGGGGAATGCCGCTGCTGTCACGGTAAACGGTGACGGCCGTTTCCAGCCCATCCACCGCCATCTCGCCATCTAACTGTGGCAGAGCGGCACGAATAACGCCAATATAAAGGTAGAGTCCGGCCAGCAAGAGGAGCAGGAGGAGTGTGCCGGTTAGAACAGCCAGGGATTTTTTCAAACGCTTCATGATTTTTCTCCAGGTGGGGGATTACCGAATAGTCATTCGGTTATCTGGCAATTATAAGCGGGCACGGAGAGATGTCAATGAGGAAACGGCCGTTACAAGAAAACTTTGACCGGCAGGAAATTTGATGCTAGACTTATAGTAAGTAATCACTTACAATAAAATTAAATGGAAACAGCCTTATGCTCAAGCAACTGAAAGACGTTATTTTAGAAAGCGGCCCGCGCGGGAAGGCAGTTCCTTCGCTGGATGGGATGCTGGAGAAGGCAGACGGCCGTTTACAAGACCTGCCCCACATCATCCCGCCCGCGCCGGATTCGCCGCCGCGTACGCCGTTTGACACCGACCTGCCCAAGGAGGCGCACTCGCTGGCGAACCTGACCCCGTCGCAGCGGTTGAAGACGCTGCCCAAAGTTGTGCCGTTGTTGGCGGCAATGGAAGGGGGCGGGCGGATGTATAACGGCCGTTTCCAGCCCACGCACAGCCACGCCGCCCCCGAATTTATCGCCAAACTGGAAGCCCGCGCCCACAAAATGGGCGTGCAGGACATCGCCTACGTCAAAGTCCCGCGCCGCGCCATCTTCAAGGACAAAGGCATCCCCGCGCCCTACGCCATCGTCTTCACCTTTTCCATGGACAAAGAACCGTTTGATACCGCCCCCAGCTTTGAGTGCCAGCTTGAGGTGATGGACAACTACAAGCGCATGGCCATCATCGCCGCCCGATTGTCCCGCTATTTGCGCAAAAACGGCTTTGCCGCCTATCCGGGCACAGCGTTGGGCGGCCTGACGGATTACTGCCAGTTGGCCGAACTGGCCGGGCTGGGGGCAATTGGCTACCACGGCCTGCTGATTTCGCCGCATGATGGGGCGCTGCTGCGGCTGAACGTCATCTACACCAACATCGAAAACCTGCCCCTGAACACGGAGAACGACCATCTGTGGGTGCGCGACTTTTGCGCCATGTGCCGCAAATGCGTGCGCCAATGCCCGGCAGAAGCCATCTACGACCAGCCCCAACCGCGTCCGGCAGGCATGCAGACGATTGACCACGCCGCCTGCCGCGATTACTTTACCCGGCACTTTGGCTGCGGCGTATGCGTTGCCGTCTGCCCGTTCAGCGACGCCGGGTACGACAAAGTCAAGGCGCATTTCAAAGGCAATCCCGCCGCGCCGCAGTTCCGTATTCCGGTTGAGGCGGTGGCTTTGGAAGGTGAGAGATTGAGAGATTGAGAGATTTTAATCTCCTAATCTCCTAATCTCTTCCCGAGACGCAGGAGCCGCCGCGCTTTTTCCGGGTGGTAGACAACATTACGCCGCTGAAGGCGTTTGGCTTTGGCGCGCTGGTGACGGTGATGAATGTGAAGAATCTGGCGCTGTACATGACGGCCGTTTCCGTTCCCCTCCTCAGCCGCCTGCCCATCGCCCAAAAAATCGCCATCACCCTGGCCGACGCGCTCGTCTTTTGCCTGTCGGTGCTGATTCCGGTGCTCATCTACGTCACCTTTCCCCGCCGCGCCAGAGAAACGCTGCTGGCTTTTCGGGGGATGCTGGAAAGGAACGGCCGTGTCATTGGCATCTGGCTGCCGCTTGTTTTTGGAGTTATCTTCATCATTAAATTCACTACCGTACATTTTTAATATAATCTGACGGGCATCTGAAAAGCCACTGG
>CAZRIB010000211.1:0-3113 GCA_964600035.1 uncultured Ardenticatenaceae bacterium
TTCGGCAGGTTATTCGTCACCGACGATGGTGTCGTAAATGGCTTGTAGTTCTTCGTCGGAGTAGTAGTAAATGACGACTTTGCCCCCTTTTTTGCCTTTGTCGATGGCGACGCGCGCACCCAGCCGCCGTTCAAAATCGGTTTGCAGGGCAACCAGTTCGGCGGGGAGTTTGCGTTTTGGCTTGGGTTTGGGCTTGCTTTCGGCCAGCAGGCTGTCTACCAGCCGCTCTGTTTGGCGGACGCTGAGTCCTAGTTTTTTCACCTGGTTCAGGGCGGCTTTTTGGCTTTCTGGTGTGGGCAGGCGGAGGAGTTCACGGCCGTGCCGCCCACTAATGACATCATCCAGCACAGCTTGCTGGATGGCTTCTGGCAGTTCCAACAGGCGGACAATGTTGGCAATGGTTGAGCGTCCTTTGCCTACGCGCTCGGCGACTTCTTCCTGGGTCAGGCCAAATTCGTCCATCAACTGACGGTAAGCCAGGGCTTCTTCCAGTGCGTTGAGGTCGGCGCGCTGCACATTTTCGATGATAGCCAGTTCCAGCATGGCCTGCGGGGTGGCTTCTTTGACGACAACGGGAACTTCGCGCAAACCGGCCAGCCGGGAGGCGCGCCAGCGTCGTTCGCCGGCGATGAGGGTGTATTGGCCTTTGTCCTCTGTGACGATGAGCGGCTGGATGAGGCCGTGCTCGCGGATGGAGGCGGCCAGTTCGGCCAGTTTGGTTTCGTCCATGACGCTGCGCGGCTGGTGGGGGTTTGGTTGTATGGCATCAATGGGGACGACGCGCACGCCTTGGGGGGTGTCGCTGCTGCTGTCGTCGCCGGGGATGAGTGCGCCTAATCCTCGTCCAAGTCCTCGTTTTTTGGTCATACGGCCGTTTCCTTTTGCATGTCGCCTTTTAACAATTCGGCCGTGAGCACTTTGTAAGCGATGGCTCCGGGCGAATTGGGGGCGTAAACGCTGATGGGCTGCCCATAGCTGGGGGCTTCAGACAAGCGAACGTTACGGGGCACGATGGTGCGGAACACTTTGCCTGGGAAATATTTGCGGACTTCTTCTACCACTTGCCTGCTCAGGTTTGTGCGGCTGTCGTACATGGTCATAATGAGTCCGCGAATTTGCAGAGTGGGGTTGAGGTATTTGCGAACCAGTTCAATGGATTGGGAGAGCTGCGAGAGGCCTTCCAGTGCAAGGTATTCGCACTGCACGGGAATGAGAACCCCTTCGCTGGCGGCGGTGAGGGCGTTGACGGTGAGCAGGCTGAGGCTGGGGGGACAGTCGATGAGGACGTAGTCGTAACGGCCGTTTACCAGCTCCAGCGCCTTTTGCAGCCTGTATTCTCGCCCAATGGCATTCACCAGTTCCACCTCTGCGCCCGCCAAAGCCGGGCTGGATGGCACAATATCCACCTTGAATTCATCATGATGAATAACTGCTTCTTCGATGGTCGTTTCTTCCAGCAGCAAATCATAGGTGGAGAGTGCAACTTCATTTTTATTAAGACCAAAGCCGGAGGTGGCATTGGCCTGGGGGTCTACATCCACCATTAAAACACGGCGGCCGCTGCTTGCCAGATAGGCGGCCAGGTTGATGACGCTGGTGGTTTTGCCTACACCACCTTTTTGATTGGCAACTGCATAGATTCTAGTCATAAGGTTTATACATTGACTGCGGATATAAAGATTAAAGGTTGATGCTTAAAGATTAAAGCGGCTGTATGTGATGCCATCTGCCACTTATTTATGATGGTTGGCAGTAATCGGTGTCGTTTCCTGTTTTTCGGCCAGATATTGTTTGATGCGCTGAATTTTAGCGTGCAGACCGATTTGGGTCACTGATTGGGCGGCTATTTCATTGGCAAATTGGGCGGCTTGCACAGGATTTTGGCCGTTTTGTTGGTAGGCCATGAGAAAGGCGGCCGCAAAAATGTCGCCTGCGCCGGTTGGTTCTACTTCTCTTACTGGCAGGGTGGGGACATGGATGCTTTCTGCTTCTGTGAAGACGATGCAGCCAGCAGCGCCTTTGGTGAGGATGAGCAGCTTTGCCCACTGCCGGTATTGGATGAGCATTTGGCTGGTGATGTCTTCTTCGCTGAGAATAACGGCCGTTACTTTTGGAAAGTACTGTTCAGCCCACTGCCAGGGTTTGGGGAAGATACGGCCGTTTTCATCCCAACCACGCAGCCACCCCTGAGGCGTCAGTCCGACGATGGTTTTACCCAAAAAAAGGTCAATCACGTCGTGGTCAATTTCATCTGCTACTGGCGCAAAGTGGACGATGGAGGCACTGCGCCATGCCTGAGGGACATCATTGGCATGGATGGGGTTGGCACGTTCGGAAAGGGTTTGAATACGGCCGTTTGGCGTATAAACATTCTCAAACGTAGTGGTTTTTGGGGCATCGACGCGGTGAAGCTTTACCGTCTGCGCCAACTGCGTCAGGTCAAAGGCAGGGTGTGCGCTGGTCACTACGCCTACACTTGCCCCCAATGCAGCCGCCACCCGCCCGGCAAATGAGGCTGCGCCGCCCAACTGACTGCCGGAAGGGGTTAAATCTTTCGTTACATGACCAATTAATAAGTAGTCCAAAGGCTTCATTCCTCGAAGATTCTAACATATGGGGTGTATTGCGTCGATTGGGAAAGGGCGTTAACATTTGCGCATGCGTCAGAAAATGAAAGGGCAACGGCCGTTACTGAGCATTCCCCAAATCATCACTCTTGTTGTATTGGTGATAGCCATTTTTTTGGCACTTAGTTACAACCGCCGGGCACAAGCCGGGCAGCGTGTTGGGCTGGATGAAGCAGCCCTGCAAACAGAAGTAAATCTGGCTGCAACCCGGCAGGTAGAGCTGCGAGCGACACTGGTTTACGTAGAAAGCGATGATTATGTGGCAGATTATGCCCGCAATGAAGGCGGCTATTTACTCCCCGGCGAAAAAAGAGTTGTCCCGCTTGTCATCGAAGCGACCCCTTTACCCACACCTGTTCCGCCACCTACTCCCGACCCGGCTGTCAATGCACGTCCCTGGCAAGCATGGTGGCGTTTGCTGACAGACGCGCCTTTGCCAACTCGCCAGCCATAATCTGCGCGATTGTTCCTTTCCCCTCGGCTAGT
>CAZRIB010000211.1:3213-7034 GCA_964600035.1 uncultured Ardenticatenaceae bacterium
GTTCCTATATCCTATTACTTTTTTCCTGCCATACAACGTACAGTAGTTGCGATTCAACTTGACATATGCTAACATATTCCCGTTGAGAGGTTTACATATTGTTAGAGATAGCCTATACTTTCCCCATAGTGAAGCATGATTTTTACAGCTTTTGGCTGTCGTGCCCTCCCATGTTTTCCAAACCAAAATCACACAGCCCACTATATCTAAAAATGAGTAGAGAGTTACAAGGGATTAACTAATGGGTCGTCGGACACTTTTCATAATCATATTTGTTGTTGGGGTCTTGTTGTTGGCGGTCGTTGGTATTATGTTTGTATTACAGCAAGATCAACCACAAGCAACGGAAACGGCCGTTACGGTGGAAGATGGTGTCGTTGTCACAGATGGGACGCCGTTACCAGAAACGGCCGTGGACGGCGCTGCACCTCCTGTAACCAGCTCAGGCATCGAAGTCCTGCCAGAGGATTTGGTACAAGTCGTCGTTTCGCTGCAAACTGTGCCCCGTGGCTGGGTAATGAGCGAATCAGAACTCACAACAGACTGGCGGTTGGCCTCAGAAGTAGACAGCAACGTCATCACCGACATTGACGAAGCGCTGGGGAAAATTGCCCGCATCGACATTTTCCAGGGGCAAACACTTACCAAAGACGATTTGGTAGATGACCCCCGTTTCGTGGGAGAAGAAACCTTTGGTCCTTCATCACTGATTCCCACCGGCTTTGTAGCCCAGGCTGTACCAATGGACAGATTGTCCGGTGTGGCATATGGATTGGCCGAAGGTGACACAATTGACATTATGATTTCCTTTGCCTTCTCCCAGATTGATCCGGAATTTCAAACATTGCTGCAAAACAGCGCAAACTTTGTCATTGAAACAGTAGATGAGGAAACGGGCGAAACAACGACAACGATTTTATCGATTGATCCATACGGCCGTTTTGAAGAACTTCCTACAGGCGATACCGTGCATGTACAGCCCAATGGCGCAAGCAGCCCCATCATCGTTTCCATGATTTTGCAAAATGCCAAAGTGATTCAGGTGGGCAAATGGCAGCCTGTGCCTCCAGTGGTTGCCCCCACGCCAACACCAGAAGCCTCCCTTTTGGAAGAAGGTGACCTGGCAGGAGAGGGCGCTCCCACACCCACGCCTGTACCAGCAGAATTGCCTACCCCCACACCTTCACCCCCAGATGTATTATTGGTTGCACTCAATCCACAGCAGCAGCTGCTGCTAAAATATGCTGTTGAAGTGGGTGCAGATATCGATTTTGCTTTGCGCGGTATTAATGATTCACAACTTTACTCCATCAACAATGTGGATCTGAATTACCTGATTGAACGTTTTAACATCGAAATTCCATCCGATTATGACTTTACGGTGGAATATCCATCGAGCGAGAAGAGCGCTGCACCAGAACCAACACAAGCGCCTGCTCCGCAAGATGTGCCTGAAGGTGGATAAATCAATTTTTAGGCTCCAGGTATAAGGAATTCATTATGCGTCCGAGAACTTTTATTCTTCTCATCTTGGTGCTGCTGGTTGGCGCTGTTGCCGCTGTACTGCTTATTGCCCGGTCTTCGGATGGCGGTTTGCTCTCAAACCTGGGTGGTGACAACCAGCCGGCAGAAGATGTTGTTATAGAAGATGGCGTCCCTGTAACGGATGGGGGAGAAGACGGCAGTTTTCAACCGCAGCCGCTGCCAACACCTACGCCAGTTATTAACTTAGTCCCTGTTGTTGTCGCTAAAACGGATTTACCAGTGGGGACACAACTCCGCCCAGATTTGTTGACAGTAGAAGAGCGGCCCGATTCGAATATAGCGCTGCAAGGCGGTTATACGTTTGATGATATTGAAGCAATTATTGGCAGCTATGTGCGTGTTCCCATTAGCAAGGATCAGGCTGTTTTGCGGCCAATGTTGGCGCTGAATCCCAGCGATTTGTCGCAATTTGGTTCTGACTTGGGACTGTATGTGGAAAACGGCCGTGTTGCGGTAGCATTTCCCATTGATGCCCTGTCAGGCGCGGCTTACGCCATGCGTCCTGGGGATAATGTTGATGTGCTGATGAGCCTTTCACTTGTGAAGGCAGATGAAGAGTTCAACACACCACTGCCTAATGTCGTTTCACGGGTTGATGCAGAGGCTTTGGCCAATGGACAGTCGTTTTTGCTGCCAGAAGCCTTACAGGGCCGATTGGAGCTTGTTCCGCAATTGGACATTGTGGCTGAAATTGTACCGGGAACGAACACTTTTCCTGGTTTTGAACCCGGGCAGCAAATTCCCCGGCGAGTAACACAGCTTACTGTGCAAAATGCTCAGGTTTTATGGGTAGGCACGTGGAAAGACCCGCGCATCCTTGAAAAGGAAGAAGAGCAGGCAAATGATGTGCAGCCTGTTGGTGCAGAAGGGGACGGCTCTGGGGAAACGGCCGTTATCCAACCTACACCCACCCCACTGCCACAGCGGTTTGATAACCCGCCCGATCTTGTCATTTTAAGCCTGCCTGCCCAGGATGCCCTTTCATTAAAATGGGCATTAGAAGTCGGGCTGGATTTAACACTCGTTTTGCGGGCACAGGGAGATACAACACCATTCACAACGACAAGCGTTTCCTTGCCACAAATTATCGAACAAGGCGGCCTTATACGCCCAGAACCCGGCGAGTATCTCCTTTCACCCCCATGGCAAGATGTTCCTGCGCCATCCCTGCCGGTTGAGCCACCGGGTGGCAGTGGTCAATAAAGCGGCCTCGAATTAAAATCAAAGTCCCTGGTCAATTACCGGGGACTTTTCATTTACATAAGAATGGCAATCAAATAACTTAAACAGACAAGCTGACGATTGAGCCTTGCCTGATACCTGATTTGGCGAAGTTGTTAAATCGTCAGCCCATAACTTTTAAGAAAAGCAAAATTCCCACTAACCAGTCTGAGTTGATTAATGACCTATGAACCCAATAACAGAACAGGAAAACCCTTATTACAACCGCCTTTCAGTAACAGTTGACGTTGTTATTTTTTCCCTCATCGATAATGACCTGAAAGTGCTGCTAATCAAGCGGCGCTATCCGCCTTATCAAGGAATGTGGGCGATTCCGGGTGGATTTGTAAATGATGATGAATCCCTGGAAGATGCGGCCGTTAGAAAACTGAAGGAAGAAACTGGCGTAACTGATGTTTATATTGAACAACTGTATACCTTTGGCCGCCCCAAACGGGATCCACGCACCCGTGTTATTACAGTTGCCTACTTTGCTTTGGTACCCGCAACAGCGCTCGATGTATCGCGTTTGCAAGGGGATGAAGAGGATGTTCAGCTCTTTTCGATCTTTAACTTGCCAGAGCTGGCTTTTGACCATGACGAGATTTTAGATTATGCCTTGCAACGGCTGCGGTATAAATTGGAGTATACGGCCGTAGGCTTTCAACTACTGCCGGACGTATTTACCCTTTCAGAACTTCAGCGCGCCTACGAAATCATCCTTGGCGAAGAACTCGACAAACGCAACTTTCGCCGCAAAATTCTTTCAGCAGGCATACTGGAGCAAACAGGCAAGCTAAAAAAAGAAGGGGAAGGCCGACCGGCAAAACTGTATCGTTACAAAAAAGGGGCTGTGGCCGAAGTTAAAACACGCAGGCTGTTTCCTTGAGATTAAGAATGCACCAAACAAATTACTCAGGAATGAAGATTTAATCACTTACGGGAGATTAGAGACTGGAGATTAGAGATTACACCAGTCTCCAATCTCTAATCTCCAATTTCAGTTTTGTAGGTTATTTCATTCTCGTTCTTTAGGTTACCCAAAGCGATTTTGT
>CAZRIB010000212.1:0-3218 GCA_964600035.1 uncultured Ardenticatenaceae bacterium
GATTGAACCAATCTTTGTATCCATCAAAGAACACTTGACTGAGTACTCTGGCGATCTCGTCGGGAAACGGGTTACGGACTTCGGGTTACGTGTACTAAATAATGCCATCGAACGAAAGGGGGTGAAAAAGTTGCCAGATACGCGGGAGCGGTTTACAAATATGAAAGATATGAATCCGACAAGTGAACTCCCCAAAACTTTACATGCTGATGCTGAACATGGCGGTCTGAGAGCGGCTGTGGTGGTGTTGATGATTACGGCCGTATTCCTCTCCTTCCGGCTGCTCAATCTTCTGTTTGAAACATTTGGCGCGCCCGACTATGCGATTTTCCTTTCTTGTGCGGGAGCCATTCCATTAGGCTTGCTCCTGGTCTGGTTTGCGGAACAAGGTCTCAAGCAAATCTGGCACAGTGGGCGCAAAATCACCCTCACCCAGCACGGTGTCGAATCGGTGGAAGGCAAGGCCAAACCGGTTAAATTTTATTGGAACAACCACACTTCCGGCCTGTTGTGGCAATTTGGCCTGAAAGGGTTTCCGCGCGGCGGACGAGAACGCCGCCTGCCTGCAAACTGGCATTGTCTGGCCTGCCAGCTAACCCAGGGTGAAAACCGGCTCATTGCGTTTACGTTCGTTTCGCCAAAGGCCAAAGCGCATTATTTAACTGACTTTACCTTTACTGAACTGGATTTGAGCGAAGTCTATCCGAAAAGCACTTTTTCGCTCCGGCCACCATCCCGGCCAGATATTCCGGCAAAGGTGCTGACCGGAAAACACGGCCGTTTCTGGGTGGCAGAAAAACGGCGGTGGCAAGAAGGCTTTGAACTGTCTCCCATAGATTTTGAAACATTCGTAACGGCCGTTATGGCACACACAGCCAAAAGCGAGAAATTTAATGATTCATTGATTGAAGATTAAAGATGAAAGGCCAACCAATCCCTAATCTCCAATCTTCAATCTCCAATCTCTTTTAACCCACAACCCACAAGGAGCTAAAAATGTACGACTTTATCACAGAAGAACACAAAATGATTCAAGAAGCCGCCCGCGACTTCGCCCAAAACGCCATCGCCCCCATCGCCGCCCACCACGACGAAACCGGTGAATTTCCCATCGACACCATCCGCCAAATGGGGCAGCTAGGCTTTATGGGCATTGAAGTGCCAGAAGAGTATGGCGGCGCTGGCATGGACACGCTGGCCTACGCACTGGCACTAACCGAAATTTGCAAGGCCGATGCCAGCCACGGCACAGTCATGTCGGTCAACAACTCACTGTTCTGTCATGGCATTTTGCAATTTGGCACAGAAGAACAAAAACGCAAATATGTTACCCCTATCGCTTCTGGTGAAAAAATTGGCGCATACAGCCTGACTGAACCCATGAGCGGCAGTGATGCGGGAACAATGAAGAGTACGGCCGTTCTCAACGAAGCAGGCACACACTACATCATCAACGGCACAAAATCCTGGGTCACATCCGCCCCCTACGCCGACATCATCGTGCTCTTCACCATGACCCAGCCAGAGAAAAAGCACAAAGGCGTCACGGCATTCATTATTGAAACAGACAAACCCGGCTTTTCACGCGGCAAAACCGAACCCAAAATGGGCATTCGTGCCAGCGCCACCAGCGAAATCCACTTTGATAACTACGAATGCCCGGTCGAAAACCGGCTTGGCGAAGAAGGAGAAGGGTTCAAAATTGCCATGACGGTGCTGGATGCTGGCCGCATCGGCATTGCAGCCCAGGCCTTGGGCATTGCCGAAGCCGCCCTGGAAGCCTCCATTGCCTATGCGAAGGAACGGGAGGCATTCGGCCAAAAAATCGGCCAGTTCCAGATGATTCAGCAAAAATTGGCCGACATGAAAACCCGTGTAGAAGCCAGCCGCCTGCTCATTTACAATGCCTGCCTGGCAAAAATGGCCGCCAAAAAGACCGGGGCACGTTATTCAATGGAAGCCAGCATGGCAAAATTGTTCGCCAGTGAAACAGCCAACTTTGTAACCAAAGAAGCCGTCCAAATTCACGGCGGCATGGGCTACAGCAAGGAAATGCCTCTGGAACGGTATTATCGTGATGCCAAAATTACAGAGATTTATGAAGGCACAAGTGAGATTCAGCGAATGGTTATTTCGCGCCTGCTGACTGGGCTGCGTTAGATTGTGAATTAAGTAAGAAAGAGTAAAGATTAATGATTAAAGTGTATGCACACTTCTTTAATCATTAATCTTCACTCATCAATCATTGTCACGTTTCTGTCCAATAGCCTGTAATGAGATAGACGCCCGGCTCCGGATTTTCTACCGTCAAGGTGAGAAACCGGCCGGGCGCTGTTTCTTGAGGGCCGGGGTCATGGGGGTCTACTTTGCTGGTATCGAAAACGTCGTCGAGGGAAACGGCCGTTACCCGAATGCGGCAAGTCAGACGATCATCCTGAAACCCCGGCTGGAAGTAATACCATTCCACCGTAACGGCCGCATCCTCCCGCACAGCCATCACCTGACGACAGTGGTCAATCTGTTCTTGAGAAGGGGTTGTCGTTTCCACCTCCGGCGCTTCCCTAAAAGTGGCAAAAGTAACCGCGCCAAACAGCATCCCCACTGCCATTAGACCGGCCAACACCAGGCAGCCGCACCCACCCAGTATGGCAGCAAGCAAAACAGGTTTTTTGTAACGGCCGTTCATGTCAATCAAATGATGTGAACAGTTACTTCGCTGACGAAACTGTTCACTTCCAACCGAACACGACGCTCGGCAGTGGCAAAATCGGCCGTTTCCCACCTCACCGGCGACAAAATCGCCTCCCGCTCCTCGCCATTCACCTTCAACGTACTGACAAAACCAGTTGCAACCACAGAAATGCCTACATTCTCCGGCACAATCACATCAAACTCATTCACAAACGCATTCGCCCGCAGCCGGGTCTCCCCCTTGGGAATCATCGCCTTGGTAAAATCAAGGTCATAATCCAGCACAAACGCCCAAAACTCTTCATCATTGACTTCCCAATCCCCACTCCGGTACACATCCCCAATAAACTTTTGGGTCAGCGTGGTGTCCGGGTCCGTCATTTGAGGCTTCACCAACAGCCACACACCCAGCAAAATCAAAAAGGTCGGCCAGCAGTAAACGCCAAAATCGATATCAAATATGTTACCCAGCAGCAGGGCTACACCAATTAAAATGATGGCCACACCCCAATATGTTTGACTGCGAA
>CAZRIB010000212.1:3318-7001 GCA_964600035.1 uncultured Ardenticatenaceae bacterium
AATCGTCAATCGTCAATCGCTAATCCCTATTACGCATCGCCGGAAGCCGGGTTGCACTGATTTTCGCCTTTGCCTTAACCAACGGTGAGAATCCATTGTAAACGGCCGTCTCCCCTGCCATGATCAACCCAAACAACACGTGCCAAAGCGAGGCCAACATGACAACCATCGTCAAAACCCAAAAACTCACCAAATCATTCCAGGAAGGCGGCAAACAGCGCCTTGTCCTCAACAATGTCGAAGCCCAATTTACCAGAGGCCAATTCATCGTCCTGTTGGGACGCTCCGGCAGCGGCAAATCAACCCTGCTCAACCTCATCAGCGGCATCGAAAAGCCAGACAGCGGCGACATCTGGATCAACGACACGGCCGTTACCCGCCTGACCGAACGACAGCGCACCCTCTTTCGCCGCGACCACATCGGCTTTATCTTCCAATTCTTCAACCTCATCCCCACCCTTACCGTACTGGAAAACGTCACCCTGCCCCAGGAACTGGCAGGCAAAAAAGAAACGGCCGTACACAACCACGCCCTCCACCTGCTCCAGCAAGTCGGCCTCGCCGACCGCAGCCAAACCTTCCCGGACAAACTTTCCGGCGGCGAACAACAGCGCGTCGCCATCGCCCGCGCCCTGGCCCACGACCCCATGCTCATCCTCGCCGACGAACCCACAGGCAACCTGGACGAAGAAACAGGCAGCCGCGTCCTCCAACTGCTCATCAACCTGACACGCGGCGCAGGCAAAACCCTCATCATGGCCACCCATTCACCAGAAGTCATCCCCCACGCCGATTGTGTCTACGAACTCCACAACGGCACACTGCAAGCCCGCGAACCGTTATCCGTAAACCGTGAACCGCAGTCGGATAACGGCCTACAGGTTACGGAACACGGATTACCGATTACGTCATGATTAATTTGCAGCCATCGATTTCCAACCTGCCTCTTTACCGCGTCGCCTGGCGGCGGCTCCAGAGACGGCCGTTTCAATACATCCTCCTCATCATCGGCGTCGCCATCGGCGTTGCCATGATGGTCTCCATCGACCTTGCCAACGGCAGCGCCCAACGCGCCTTCCAGCTTTCCACCAACGCCATCACCGGCAAAGCCACCCACCGCATCGTCGGCCCGCCAACCGGCTTTAGCGATGACATCTATCAAAAATTGGTAACTGGAACCTGGAAATCAAGCGACGGCACAATCTCCAATCCCCAATCACCAATCCCCACCCTAATCGCCGCCCCCATCGTCGAAGAGTACCTCACCGTCATCGAACTCAACAATCAAGTCATGCGACTCGTCGGCATCGACCCCTTTGCCGAACCACCCTTCCGCAGCTACTTCCAGACCAACGGCCAGCCAGACATCGCCAGCCTGTCCACATTCCTCACCACACCCAACGCCGTCATCATCTCCCAGGAAATCGCCAACGAAGCCGGGCTGGCCCTGGGTGACACGCTCACCCTCAACCGCTCCGGGCAGCACATCCCCGCCACCATCGTTGGCCTGCTCCAGCCCGCCGACACCGTCAGCCAGCGTGCCCTCAACGGCATCATCTTCACCGACATTGCCTCCGCCCAGGAAATTTTTGAGATGCAGGGCAAACTCAGCCGCATCGACCTCATCATTTCCGATAAGACCGTACAAACCGCCCTGCAAGCCGCCCTCCCGCCCGGCCTGCGGCTGGAAACGGCCGCTTCCCAAACCAACGCCATCCAGCAAATGACCGCCGCCTTTGAGCTAAACCTCTCCGCCCTCAGCCTGCTCGCCCTCGTCGTCGGCATGTTCCTCATCTACAACACCGTCACCTTCAGCGTCGTCCAGCGACGGCCGTTATTTGGCATTTTGCGCTGTTTGGGTGTCACCGGCGGCCAGTTATTCGCCCTCATTCTGGCAGAAACGGCCGTCCTCGCCCTCATCGGCTCCCTGCTGGGCACAGCCCTCGGCATTCTGCTGGGGCGCGGCATCGTCGGCCTCATCACCCAAACCATCAACGACTTCTACTTCGTCGTCAACGTGCGCAGCGTCGAAATACCCCCCTTTACCCTCGTCAAAGGAGTCCTTGTCGGATTGGCCGCCGCCCTGTTTGCCGCCCTGCTCCCCGCCTGGGAAGCCATGCGCACCACACCCAACGCCTCCCTCAAACGCTCCACCCTGGAATCGCGCACACGCGGTCTGCTGCCCTGGCTAACCCTTGCCTGGCTGGCCCTGACAGCAGCCGGAATTGTCCTGCTGCGCATCCGGGGCAGCCTCATCATCACCTTTGGCGGCCTTTTTGCCATTCTCTTTGGGGCGGCGCTGCTCACCCCGCCGCTGACGGTACTCTTTATGCACCTTGTCACCCCTCTCAGCCAACGGCTGGCCGGGGTATTGGGACGCATGGCCCCCCGCGACATTGTCCGCTCGCTCAGCCGCACGTCCATCGCCGTTGCCGCCTTAATGACGGCCGTTTCCGTCGTCGTCGGCGTTTCCATCATGATTGGCTCATTCCGCACAACTGTAGAACAATGGCTCAACCAAACCTTGCAAGCCGACGTATATGTCTCGCCGCCGGCCCTCACCGCCAACCGCGTCTACGGCACACTTCCCCCGGACATCACCCAAACCCTTGCCAACTGGCCGGGCGTGGCCAAAGCCGTCACCGCCCGCCACGTGCAGGCCGCTTCGCCCACCATCGGCCACCCCATTGAACTGGTCGCCGTCGATGGGGATGTGTCCAACGGCAGCCGCCCCTACGCCTGGGTGCAGGGGGACGCGGCCACGCTCTGGCAGCGGCTGGAAGCGGGCGAAGGTGTGTTTGTCTCGGAAGCGCTGGTTTTGAAGGAAGGGCTGCCTGTGCCGCCGCCGGACATCACGCTGGAAACGGCCGTTGGCCCCCGCACCTTCCCCGTCATTGCCATCTTTTACGACTATGCCAGCGACAAGGGCACAGTCATGATGGGGCAGTCTCTCTACCGGCAGTTGTGGCAGGACGATACCGTTGCCAGCATGGGGCTGTTTTTGGCCGATGGGGTGGACATTGACAAAATCATAGCCGAAATGGAAACGGCCGTTGCCGGGCGACAAGATTTACTCATCCAATCCAACCGCGCCCTGCGTGCCGGGTCTCTGGAAATTTTCGACCGCACCTTTGCCATCACCGCCGCCCTGCGCCTGCTGGCCATCATCGTCGCCTTCATCGGCGTGCTTTCCGCCCTCATGAGCTTGCAGTTAGAACGCAGCCGCGAACTGGGTGTACTCCGCGCCACCGGCATGACCACCCGCCAGCTTTGGGCACTGACCCTGCTGGAAACCGGTCTCATGGGGACGGCTGCCGGCCTGCTTGCCATTCCCGTTGGCTATGCCCTGGCCTGGATTCTCATTTACGTCATCAACGTGCGCTCATTCGGCTGGACACTCACCATGCAGTTAGACCCGGCCTACTTCTTGCAAGCCGTCATCATCGCCATCACCGCCGCCCTGCTCGCCGCCATCTACCCGTCCCTCCGCCTGAGCAGCATGGTCATCGCAGCGGCCATACGCGAAGAATAACCAATCACCCAATTACCCAATTACCCAATTACCCAATTACCAATTACCCAATTACCCAATCACCAACCACCAACCCTATGCCAAAACCAACCCTTTTCCTCACCCTCATCATCCTCGCAGCCATCACCGGCGGCCTCATCCTCTGGCAGCA
>CAZRIB010000213.1:0-6982 GCA_964600035.1 uncultured Ardenticatenaceae bacterium
TTTGAGTGATTGCTCAAGGCTTTTTGTCAATTCCGACTTAGCGGAAACTAAAGAAGTATACGGTACTGAAATTAACCGATGTTCCTTACTGCCAAGATGGTTATATCCACAAGGGATAAATGTAACCGCCAAAATACGATAATGATTTAGATGTAGTACGAACACATGACCAGGCAGTATTACATGTCATATCGGTAATATTCACCGTACTTCCACCCGAATAACTAGCAATATATGCTACATGACCATAACTTCCACGGCCGTGCCAACCAATACTGGACCTATTAGTAGGTGGATAACTATTCCGTGTCCAGCCAGCGTAATTTGGTACTTGTCCCCACCACGTCTTTGCATTTCCTGTAAAGGGTACCCACCCCATTTGACGGTATACCCACCAAGTACAATTCCCATCTCCACAACACGGGAAGGGATTACCACTGCTACTATAATTGCAACAGTTGGCTACCAATATACCATTTCTTTCTGCAACGCGACTAGCCTCTTGTTGTACATCAGATGCAATTTTAGCTGCAACCGCAAGTCTTCCTGATATCGAAAATGTGTTTAGCATGTGCCAGTAGGCTTGTAATGATTCAGGCACACTTGTTAAGCGATTCATAAGCCGATACACATTATTTCCATCGCTAAAAAAAGTAACCAAGAAATCAGGTTGACCTTTTTCTAAAAACATAAGAGCAGGTTCTCCAGCCACCAACGCATTAGGTTCGATAGGCATTTCTGGTACCAACCGTGTATCAGCATACCACTTGAGCCAACTATTGAAATCACGATTGTTTGTGTGCCATATGTCCAGATATACAAGGGAGTAAGATGAGGAAAAAACTATTCTTTTTGTAATGGCTTCTTCATCAAGCAAAGGAACAGGCTGTTGGATGGGTATATCCACCTTCCATTCATTTGGGTATTCTAGCGTAAATTTATAATCTTCATCACTATACTGTTGCCATTCTTGTATTTCCACCTGAAAGCGTGGAGAAGCGTATAACTTAGGCATCCCTAATAGCATTAGTCCACCCATTGACATGCTACTTTGTCGTAGGAATTGTCGCCGTCCTTGATCTACATTGTCTCTGTTCGTTTCATATACTAACTGAGCGATTTGATATGCTCTTTTTAGGCCTAGTCCCTTCACTAGCCTTGCCCTCATAGATAAACCAGTAAAAACTCTTGTTTTTCTTGTGGTTATTTCAAGCAACATCGGTTCCCAAGACCAATCAGGTGCTACTCGGTTAAGAATGTGTTGCATTGATGGTTCATGCAAACTTGCTGCCTGCAACCATCCATTTGCTTCTTCTTCAATTGCTTGTGCTAATGTATTGCATACACTACAACCCGAATCAAAAAGTAGAAAACGTTTCATTAGAGTACCTCCATACCCAATACTTGACATTTATTATCGACAACAATTGTGATAATAAATTTGCCAAGAACAAAAAAATATGCGCCATTTCAAGAAATTTTATTGGTGCAATGATAAAGTTCAGCCATGCCAACAAAATGATAAGCGCCGGGGAAATCGGCGGCGACGGCTTTGCGTTTGCCGACCCATTCGTCGATGGTGAGCTTGTAAACGGCCGTTCGCTTCAATTCATCCGGTGTGATGCCGCGGTAATCTTTATCTGGCCGTAAATGGGGGGCATATTTGTCCAGCAGGGCTTGCAGACCCGCTTTTGCCTCTGCCGGGTCTGTCACAATGTGGGCTGTGCCATAGGCCACCACGCTGGCATATTCAACGCTGAATTCCAGGGCTTCGGGGGCTGGCAGCAGCCGTCCCATGTTGAAGGCCGTAAAGCAGACGCGACGGCCGTTTAGCCCAATGGCAGCAGGTGTGCGCCCCACATTGGCAGTGTGAAAGTAGATGGCGTGCCGGGTATCGTCGTACACAAACAGGTTGGTGTTGACAAAGGGTTGGTCGTTGTGGACGTAGGCAAAGACGCCGGTGGGGGCATCAGTCAGGAAGGCGGCTATCCATTGGTCATCGGTAATGGCGCGGTCGCTGCGGCGTACGGCCGTAACGGGTTGGTTTAAGTAATCTTTGGGCATTTATTGCTCCTTCGAAAATTATGAATTATGAATTATGAAATATGAAGCAACTCCTGCCACTTGCCACCTGCTCCATTTTCATTCATGGTGTTGAGCGCGCTGCTCATGTCGTCTCCTTTGGATATTACGAATGACGAATAACGAAGGCGACAAGGTGAGAGGGTGACAGGGTGACAAGGTGACAGGGTGATCAATCTCCCAATCTCCCAATCTCCAATCTCCAATCCCCCAATCTCCTAACAACCAATCCCTAACCGATTAGCCACTGCAAAAGCCACAAAACAACCAGCCCCACCGCAATGGTGTACAGGACATTTTTTGTGCGCCAGGCTACCAATGCCGCCAGCAGACCAGCCAGAAGCCGTACATTGGTCAATGAAATGTCGAATGTGCCGCCGGGCATTAACAGCTCTGGAAAGATAATGGCGGAGAGAACGGCCGCCGGTACAAAGCGCAGCCCTTGCCGGACGGTGTCGCTCAGGTCAAAGCGTTCCAGCAAAATGATGGGGGTAATGCGAATGGCAAATGTGATGAGTCCCATGCCGATGATGACGATCCAGGCGTTCATAAGTTTGGCTGCCTCACTGGTTTTTTGAGTTGGTTTTCAACGAATACGCCAATGGTGATACCGGCCAGGGCTGCCAATATCAACCCCAGATTGTAGGGCAGGCCTTTGCCGGCGACGGCGATGATGCCGGCTGTTACTGCAGCAACGGCCGTTGCCTTATCCCGGATGTTGGGAATAACCAAGGCGATAAACGTCAACGCCACTGCAAAATCCAGCGACCACGCCGGTGGAATCTGGCTGCCAACCAAAACGCCGACCAGTGTGCAAATTTGCCATGTTGTCCACAGCGTCATGGCCGACCCCAAATAGTACCAGCGGCGGTGCTGGGTAATACCTTCGTCGTTGTATTTTAGAATGGAAAAGGCAAATGCCTGGTCTGTGAGCAAATAGGCATTGAGCAATTTCCAGCGCAGGGGCAAGTGGCGAAAATGGTCAGCGATGGCCATGCTGTACATGAGAAAGCGCAGGTTGATGAAAAAGGTGGACAGGTAAATGACGAACAGGGGGCTGTTCATGCCAACAAGCTGCAAGGCAACCAGTTGGGCAGACCCGGCCAGGACGATGATGGACATGGCACTGCCCTGGAATGGTGTCCAGCCAACGGCCGTTGCCGTGACCCCGGCAATTAAGCCAAAGGGAACCATTCCGAGCTGTATAGGGAGCATTTCTTTGATGCCAAGCAGCATTGCCGCCCGGCGATTTGGGAATTGAGCAGACATGGGCGAGAATTTTAGTGGAATATGGAGGATTACACAATTGAAAATGGAGAATGGAGAATGGGAAATGGTGACAATTTCTGATGTTTTGCAGGCGCACAGGGCGATACGGCCGTTTATTCGCAAAACGCCCCTCATTTACAGCCCGTATCTCAGCGAAAAAACAGGCGGCAAAATCTGGTTGAAGCTGGAATGCTGGCAGCCAACCGGTTCTTTTAAGGTGCGGGGCGCGCTCAACAAAGTCCACACCTTAACAGATGCCGAAAAAGCACGCGGTGTGGTAACAGCTTCGGCGGGCAATCACGGGTTGGGTGTTTCTTATGCGGCCAGCCAATTGGGGGTAAAAGAGGCGACGGTTTTTGTGCCGAACCATGCGCCGCAGTCCAAAATTGCCAAGCTGCAAACCTTTCCTGTTTCGCTGCGGCGTGTTGGCGAAACGTATGAAGAAGCGCATCAGGCGGCAGCCCGTTTTGCCAGAGAAACCGGCGCGGTTGAGATACCTGCGTATGACGATACGGCCGTTATCGCTGGGCAGGGCACAATGGCACTGGAAATGATGACAGACCTGCCTCAGGTAGATGTGGTTGTTGTGCCGGTGGGCGGCGGGGGCATGATGGCTGGCATTGCCACCGTGCTGCGTGCGCTTGCGCCCAATGCCCATCTGGTGGGGGTGCAGCCGGAAGCGACCCCGGCGGCTCTGCTTAGCTACCGGCAGGGCAAAGCAATTGACCCCTATGACCATGCCCCCACATTGGCGGATGGGCTGGCTGGCGGGTTTGGAGCACTGCCTTTTGCCCTGACAAAAGATGCACCTCCGGAAATTGTGCTGGTGAATGAGGATGGGCTGCTGCACGGTATTTATGTGGCGCTGGCGCATCACCAGTTGGTGGTGGAACCTTCTGGTGCGGTGGGGTTGGCGGCTTTGCTGGCCGGTGCGGTGGATGTGGGTGGCAAAACGGCCGTTTGTGTTCTCTCCGGCGGTAATGTGGATGTGGCGGTGCTGCGGCAGGCGCTGGCCGTAGGTGGTGGGCCGTAAGCCGTGGGCCGTAAGCCGTGGGCCGTAAGCCGTGGGCCGTTAATCTCTAATCTCCAATCTCTAATCTCCCATCTGGCTAGCCAATAGTAACCGTACCGGGCTGCCCCAATTCTCCCACGATGTGAATGGGTTTGGGCAAAAATTGGCGGATGATGTGGGCATTTGTGAGCAGGTGTTGGGTAACGGCCGTTGTGGTGTACAGGCTTTGCCCATTTGCCAGTGCCAGCGGCAGCATAATCTGGTCGGCCAGAAAGGGATCAACCGCACCGGGGCGTTTGTGGTGGGTGAGCAAGGCTTCACACGCGGCATCGGCTACTTTGTCAGCCGGTAATCCTTTTTTGCCGAGCGCCGTAAAACCAGCCAATGCAGAATCGTATTGAGCAAGCAGGAAAATGCCTGCACCGGGGCCGGCGCTGTTTACTCGCTGCGGGGTTATTTGGGCGGCGATTATTGGCCGCAGGACGTTGTATGCCCGGTTTGCCATGCGCTGGGCAATGTGGGCGGGCAGATTGGCGGCCAGTGCGCTGCCTGTGATGGCTTGCAGACCGCCTCTGTGTGGGATGGTGACGGATAATAAACGGCCGTTACCGGGAATGTCTGCCTGAATGAGTCCGCCGCCTTTGGGGTAGAAGCCGTATTGTTTAAGGGTAACGGCCGTTTCTATTCCGATTAACGTCATAAAGGGCAGATAAACGTTTGCCAGATAGTGAAAGGAAGGACTCCAAGCCACATGCGTGCCGCCAGCCAATGTGACAGTTGATGGTTCTGCGGCCATTGCCAAAGGCAGCAAAATTGTCTGCAAGATAAGGGAAACAGACCCGGCACTGCCGCCTTTGGTGACGTGGCTGACATCAAAGTGGTAATGGCCGGGTAAGGGGGGCTGCTGAGGGTGGAAGGTGATTGACTGCGCCCCCAGGGTATCGCCGGTAACGTGGGCGTGGCTAATGGCGGCCAGCGCTTTGACGTTGGTGAGGTGCTGCGGGGCCAGGCCGGGGTTACGCCGGTTGGCGCGAATGTGGTTGATTTGTACTGGCTGGCCGGTTAATACCGACAGGGTGAGTGATGTTCTCAGAATTTGTCCGCCGCCTTCTCCGAAACGGCCGTCTATCTTGATCATAGTTTATTTGGTAAATGAGTGATGGGGTAATTGGGTAATTGGGGCGATTGTTATCCCATTACCATTCCTGTTGGCCGCCGTTCACCCCCATGTTGTTTCAAATCTTCAATCAGACCCTCAACATGGTCAAGCATCTTTTGTCCGCGCACACTGCCATAAAGCAGGCGGGCGGCAGCTTCCCGATTAATCGCATCGTAATTGTTCAGGCGCTGCCCTATTTTTTGCAGCAGGCCGCGGTCACATTTGGTCAACAGCATCTTTTTGCTGGTAATGTCATCTACCAGCGATACTTTGCGATCCCATAACCGGGTGTCGGGCGTGTATTTTGTGTCGTCTTGTTCAAATTCAAAACAGTATGTGCGGAAAAGCTGGTGGATGGTTTCATGAACATACTGGCCTTTAATGTGCGGCGCGTTTTCTTCAAAATAACGGTGCAGCATTTCTTTTAGTGTGGTCAGGCTTTGGTCCGGGTTTTCCTGGTAAATTTCGTAAAATTTGAGAATGATGGAGGGCCGGTATTCTGTGGGGGTCATGTTCACTTTTTGTTGGCTTAGGTATTGCAGGTAGCGGTCTAGCAGCGCTTCTGGCGAACGGTCCTGGGTGGTGGGTTCGTCGCTGGCTGGAATCAGGGCGACTTCCGGCTGGCTGTTTTCATCGTTTGTGCGCAGGCGCACAATGTCAGTTTGGTCTTCTAAAAACCGTTTGAAGGTGTCGTAGCCGTAGTTGCGTTCGTTGAAGGCGGGGTTGAAGCGCAGCATGGCATCTTTTACCTGGGTGCTGGAGACCCATTCTTCTTCTTTTCCGGCGAGGGCACGGCGGATGAGTTGGCGGGCTTCGGTGATGTCAAAGGCAACGGCCGTTTCCCCATTGTCTGCACCCTTCTTGGAGGTGGGGGTTGTTCCCCCTTTTAGCACCAGGTCATAAAAAATAAATTGGTCACAGGCATTGATGAGATACTCTGCGCTGGACTCACTGACACCCAGGCCAACTACATATTTCCCTTTGGCACGCAGCCGGTGAACCAGCTCGGTAAAATCCCCGTCACCCGAAACAAGCAGCACATGGGTAATATGCTCATGCGAACCCAGCAGCATTTCCATGGCGTCAATGACAATGCGAATATCGGCAGCATTTTTACCGGAACGGGTTGACACATGAACAAGATCGATGCCCATGCCCAGTAATTCCCGCTGGTGCTGGCTGTAATAATGCCAGTCGGCATAGGCACGGCGCACAACGACCCGCCCCAGGCTGACGGCCACATCCAGCACACGTGACCAATCCATATCTTCGTCGGGGCTTAACCGGTTTTGGCAGCTTAGTTCTATATTTTCGTAATCTATGTATACAGCAACCTGATTTTCTTTATGAGTTGACATTTTATGTTCCTTGCTATGTTATGGGGGTATTTTGTTATTGGGTATTTGTTATTGGTAATCAAGTATTTATGAGATTATCACCCTGTGACCCTGTTATTTTGT
>CAZRIB010000214.1:0-6972 GCA_964600035.1 uncultured Ardenticatenaceae bacterium
CCTGTATGTTAATCGCTAAAACTAAATTGAATTGTAAACGATAAACGGCCGTTCAATGACCCCTTGAATTATGAGTATTTCCCTAAACGAATCCAAAAATTTGCAAAAAGCGTACCTTTTGCGCCAAAAGCGGGTTTAATAGTCTGGTAATATCAGTATTTGAGTATCCCCTCAATTTGTCCAACAGAAGGAAGTTCATGACAACATTAAATTCTATTCAAAACGAAGCCAGCCAAACACACTGGACGAAATTGGTACGGCCGTATCAAGCCCCCGTTACTCGTGAAAGCGTCTGGCAGCTAGTCACTACCATTGTGCCCTTTATTGCTTTATGGGTGCTGATGGTATTTAGTCTAAAAATACATTACGCCCTTACCCTGCTGCTTGCCCTGCCAGCCGCTGGTTTCATCGTTCGCCTGTTCATTATCCAACACGACTGTGGGCATGGCTCATTTTTCAAATCGCGCAAATGGAACGACCGGGTTGGCTTTGCTGCCGGCATCTTTACCCTGGTTCCCTACTACCACTGGCGCAAAATGCACGCCATCCATCATGCCAATGCCGGCAAACTGGAAGACGAGCGGGGTGTGGGTGATTTTTACACCATGACGGTAGATGAATATTTTGCTGCACCCAAATTACAGCAGATAGCCTACCGCATTTACCGCAACACCTTCTTTCTCATTGGCATTGTGCCCTTTTTAGCATTTGTGGTTGGTTACCGGTTTCCCTTCAAAATGACCAAAGAACGCGGCTGGAAAAGAGAACGTAACAGCGTTTATTTGACGAATGCGGCGTTATTTTTGCTGGTGTCGCTGGTTGTTTGGGCGGTTGGCTGGAAGGCATTTTTGCTCATTCAAGTGCCAGTTACTTATTTTGCCACCTCCATTGGCGCCTGGTTTTTCTTTGTCCAGCACCAGTATGAGGATGCGTACTGGGCACATGCGGATGAATGGCGATATGAGGATGCGGCCTTAAAAGGCAGCTCTTACTATCAACTGCCAAAGATTTTGCAGTGGTTTAGCGGCAATATCGGCTTCCATCATATCCACCACTTAAGCCCTAAAATCCCCAATTACAAGTTGGAGGCGTGTCATAAGGATAATCCCCTGTTTCAGGATGTGCAGGTGATGACGCTGGCTTCTAGCTTTAAGACGCTGCGGCTTGGGTTGTGGCATGAAGGAGAACAGCGGCTGATTAGTTTTGGAGAAGCGCATCGCCGCTTTGCACCCGCTGCTTAGTGTACCTAATCCGAAATCCGTATGCCGCTTTCCGACGAAACTACCAAAGGCGGCGTAACACGGAAAACGGATTACTGAATACGGATACGGGCGCACTTTTTGACCTGTTTTGTATCTGAAATTTGAAGCGTGTGGGAAAGGAAACGGCCGTTTCCTCTCCTGCACGCTTTTTGATCGAAAAGATTTGTCAAATTTTTAGCGTGACCAAGGGGTTGCCGGGGCAAATTTGACAAATCTAAGGGCGAAGATGCACTTGACTTCTATTCATGGTATGGTCACTATAAAATGGTTCTGGCACTACTGCAATGAATATGATTGACACGGCCGTAATCACAAACAAAATACGCGAACTGGGCTTCGATTTAATTGGCACAACACCGGCACAGCCCGCCCACCGTCTAGACGCCTATTTACGCTGGGTAGAGGCTGGCATGTACGGCCGTATGGGGTACATGGCCCGTCCAGACCGCATCGCCCGCCGCAAAGATTTGAACGTCATCTTGCCCGGCGTCCAAACCATCATCACCGTTGCCCTCAACTATTACACCCAAAAACTCCCCCCTGCCGCTGCCAGCGACCCCAGCCGGGGACGCATTGCCAACTACGCCTGGAACATCGATTACCACGATGTAATGACCCCACGTTTGCAAGCTGTGGCCGACTGGCTGGACGAACAAACAGGCAGTTCCAGCAAAGTCTACGTGGATACAGGCGCCATTCTGGAACGCGACCACGCCGAACAGGCCGGATTAGGCTTCACTGGCAAAAACAGTATGCTTATCCACCCCCGCCGCGGCTCATTCTTCTTTTTGGGCGAAATTTTGACAACGCTTGACCTATCCAGCCTTACGTTGGCCGCCGACGCGCATTTGCCGCTGTCCGCAGCCAACATGCCCTCTTGTGGCGTGTGCCATCGCTGCCAGGACGACTGCCCCACCAATGCCTTTCCCCAGCCGTATGTGCTGGATGCCCGCCGCTGTATCTCTTATTTGACCATTGAGCTAAAAGGGTGGATTCCTCTAGAGATGCGTCCGCTGATTGGCAACTGGATTTACGGTTGTGATGTTTGCCAGGATGTGTGCCCGTTTAACCGCTTTGCCCAGCCAACGGCCGAAAAATCGTTTTGGCCGGATGGTGTGCTGGCTGATGTGGCCGCGCCGTCTTTGCTTGAACTGCTGCAATTGGATGAGGTCGGGTTTAAGGCACGTTTTGCACACAGTCCCATCAAGCGCATTAAACACGGCCGTTTCCTGCGTAATGTCTGTGTGGCGGTGGGCAACTGGGGCAGCAAAACGGCCGTTCCTTATCTCATCTCCCTGCTTGCCCACCCAGACCCCATTGTGCGCGGGCATGCGGCCTGGGCTTTGCACCAAATAGGCGGCACACAGGCCCAACAAGCCCTGACTTCTGCCCTGCAAACAGAAACAGACCCCCAGGTGCGCCAGGAATTGATTGGTTCTCCTTAGCCCACAAATTCCCGCAGGGCGCGAATGTTACGGGTGGGTGTGGTAACCATGATGACGCAGCCTGTGCCTAAAATGAGGCGACGGCCGTTAACCATTGCCACCGATTCTGCCGCTTCAGCCAGTGCTGCTTCCGGGCTTTCCTGGTGTAATGTCCACTGCGACACACCGCCGCTGGCCGCGCCTGAGATTTGCGCCAACCCTTCTGCCAGAGACGGCCGTGTATCCCGGTCATGCCAGTTCACCACACTCACCGGATAATCGGCAATCAGGTCAAACATCACATCCGTGCTGTGTACGTGCAGCACATTGAGCCACAAATCGGCCGTGGCCGCCAAAATTTGCAAATCATATGCCCGGCCAAACTCCTCAAACTCTGCCCGGCTCATCACAGGGTAGCGGGCGTGCTGTACCGCGTAATAAATGCCGCTAATCCTGGTCTTTTTGGCGGCTTCAATAAATCGCAATGTACTTTCTGTAATCGTTTTTAGCCCTTCATGCAAGGCTTCTGGATGGCTGCGCAGGTGGCTGATAAGCGGTTCCTTATCGGCCAGATGTTTGGCCTGCGACAACGGCGAAAAAATGGTGGCGATAAATGGCACATCATCGGGCAGGCCTTCCTTTACAAGACGCAGCGCTTTTAACTGCTCAGCCAGCATCCCCTTGGCGGGGTCAAGCGGCTTCAGGCGCGCCCAATCTTCTGGGTGCTGCACCACCCGCTTGCCCCATTCCCTTGTGCCTTCAATGTGGCCTACCCAGCGCGTTTCTGCGCCCCAATCATCTACAGAATAGCTGCTGGCAGGCCCAACTTTTACAAAATCCCAGTCGTAATCTTGCTGCCATTTGAGATGGGCGGCTGCCAATGATTCTGCTTGTTGGTCATCTCCAGGCCAATGCCGCCAAAGGGCAACAGGTAAACGGTCTGGTTTTTCTCCGGCAATGACGGTTTGCAGACGGTCACGTTTGTTCATGGGTGCTCCTTCAAAAATAAAGATTGATAATTAAAGATTAAAGCGGGCAGCGTGGCGAGGACACCGGCCACAATGAAAGCGCCGTTTTCATCTTTAAGCATTAGTCAATGAATCTTTTTTACAATGGCTTGAACTGTTCAAATGCGTCCTGGCAGTTGTGGCAGTACCAGATTGCCCGGCAAAGGGTGGAGCCGAAAGCATTTTTGAGGGTTGTGTGGCTGCTGCCACAGCGTGGGCAGGCAATGGCATCTAATGAAGCCAGGGTGATGAAATTGCCGTTATGGCGGGGTGGGGGGGCCAGTCCGAATTGGCGCAGTTTTTCGCGGGCTTCGTCGTGAATCCAGTCGCTGCTCCAGGGTGGGTCTATGACTGTGTTGATGTGGATTTGTTGGATGCCCAGTTGGTGTATGCGGGTTGTGATGTCCTGGCGCATGGTTTGCAGGGCGGGGCAGCCGGCAAAGGTGGGGGTTATGGTGATAACGGCCGTTTCTCCATCCCACGCCACATCTCTCACAATCCCCATCTCTACCAGAGACACCACAGGGATTTCCGGGTCTTTTACATCATTCAGTGCGTTCCAGATTGTTGTTTCGTTCATTAGATGGTTAATAATTAAGTAACCATTCGTTTTTAACTTGGCAAGATTGGTTCAATCTGCCAGATTGAACCAATCTGAAAACCGCTAACTTATTTACGAACGCTTACTAAAGTGGATGAATCACGTTCACCACTTTGCTTCCGGATCTTGCCGGGCTACTTTTTGCATATCGGCCAACAATTTTACCAGATGTGGGGTATGTTGGCTGCGGTTGGCGACTGGAGGTGTGTGGTTGGTGGGAATGGTTAATCCAGCCTGGGTTAAATGGGGCTGGACGATGTTGAGCCATGTTTGCTGGTGAACGGCCGTATCTCCCACCACACCCTCATCAACCAACCCCGACTTTCCCGGCTCAGGCAAAAACAACTGTTGCGCCGCAGGCCACAAAACATCCAAAGCCGCCTGCATTCGCCGGTTAGATTCTTCCGTACCCAATCCCAGGCGTGTTACCCAGGCACTGGTATGGCGAAAATGGTAAAGTTCCTCAGGCCGCATTTTGGCAGCCACCGCGGCCAAGGGTTTATAGCTGCTGTTTACCAATTGAGCTAACAGAACCCCCTCATACACATCAAACAGATATTGCCGCAGTATGGTAAACGCCCAATCGCCACGCGGCAGTTCAACCAGAACAACATTACGAAAAGCATCGGCATCCCGAAAAAATGCCAGCTCATCAGGGTTACTGCCCGTCAATTCTGCATGGAGATCATAATACAAAGTGGCATGCCCCAATTCATCTTGGGCGATATTTGCCAGCGCAATATCTTCCTCCAGAATGGGTGCGTGGCCAATCCATTCTGAATTTCGGTGTGCCAGGATGAGTTCATCATCGGCAAGTGCCAGTAGGAAATTCGCAATTTGGGACATAATTTTACTCGTGAGTTTTGTGTATAACTTATACAGTACAGGTCATTTTGGCAGGCTTGAGGTTGGAAACTCGTCGCCTTGTCATTTTGATTTGCCGCGTTTTTTGCGTGTTGGACTGACAAAGCCGTAATAACTTTGCTGCCGATAGGTTTTGTGGTTGGCCGGGTCAAAAAGACTGGCTGCGTCTGCCGGGTCACTTTGGTGAATTTGTTCTTTGGCAAAAACCCACCATACCCAAACCTGGCTGGCATCTACACTGCCGCTTTTCATGGCTTTAAGCAGGGCATCTTTGGGTGAGAGGGCATAGATGGTGTCTGTGTACTGCACGTAGGTCATGGTGCGCCGCTGACTGGTTTTTGTGAAGATGAGAAACGGCCGTTCCTGGCCAGACACCGAGACATCCTCCACCCACCAATTGGGGTTTTCGTCCATATTTTCACGGGTGATGGCAAAAATGGCATTTGCGGGCACAACCCACAAGCTCACGGCAGAAGGGCGGCGCACAAAAACATCACGCGCCATGAGCAAAGCTATTTCTGCATCCGGCGCGTGTACACTGCCTACCGCTTCATGGCGTTTTCCGGGTTTATCTTGCTTAAATACTTCATAGCGAGGCCATTGCGTATCTGTCCACTGCGTGTTGGTCATGTTTGAATCCTGGAAACTACTGATTTGAGTATATTGCACGTTGTGGGGTGTGGCTGTGTGCTGAGTTGAAGGCGGTTTATCCTGGGTGCTCATGATTGCTTAATTGCTTGTGGGCATAAGCTGCCATGGCTTCACGCACCCAACGGCCGTTTTCGTGTGCCGCTCTGCGGGCAGCCAACCGTTCGGCATTCATGGGGCCATCTCCTTTAACCACACGCCAAAATTCATCCCAGTCAATGGGGCCAATCTGCCAATTGCCTGTGGTTTCATCAAAATGTAAATCCGGATCGGGAATGGTCAGCCCCAGTGCCAAAATTTCTGGCACTTCCTCATTCACAAATTCCTGGCGAAGGGTGTCGTTGGATTTGGTTTTAATGCCCCACCGCATCAAAACGGCCGTATTTTTAGACTCGCTGTCGTGAGGGCCAAACATCATCAACATAGGCCACCACCAACGGTTTAGGCCATCCTGCACCATTTCCTTCTGTACGGCCGTGCCCGTCGTCATATACTGCACAATCATTTCCTTGCCCTGCTTATAATGGAACGTTTCCTCAGCACAAATACGCACCATTGCCCGCGAATAAGGGCCATAAGAACAATGTGCCAGCATCGTCTGGTTCTTAATCGCCGCCCCATCCACCAGCCAGCCAATCCAGGCCACATCAGCCCAGGTAAGCGTTGGGTAATTAAACACCGACGCATATTTAGCACGGCCAGCCAGCAAAGCCTCAATCATCTCCTCCCGCGTAGCCCCCAGCGACTCAGCCGCATGATACAGATATTGGCCGTGTCCGGCTTCATCCTGAACCTTGGCCATCAGCACCATTTTGCGGCGCAAATTTGGCGCATGTGGAATCCAGGCCCCTTCCGGCAGCATACCTACCACTTCACTGTGTGCATGCTGCGAAATCATACGGATTAGCTGCCGCCGGTATTCATCCGGCATCCAGTCACCCGGTTCAATCTTTTCTCCCCGGGCAATGCGGGCTTCAAATGCAGCTAACTTTTCTTCGTAGGTGGAATCATTTTCCATTTGCACTCCTCATGGGGGGATAGCGAGCCAATAGGGATACTGTTTATCCTCGCAGTGCAGGCTGGCAAGGCAAACAGTGATGTTATTATACACAGATTGTTGTTATTTATTGAGGGGATTTTAGCGGCAGTTGGGGACGAATATGAAA